>DASQGM010000178.1:0-4736 GCA_035632615.1 bacterium
GCTGGATCGCGTCGGCATGCTCAAGGACATCCTCGGGGCGATCACCGAGACCAAGACCAACCTGGTGTCGGTCAACGCACGCGTGCGCAAGGACAAGGTGGCGGTCGTCAGCATCGTCGCGGACATCGGGAACGTGACGCAGCTGACGGCCGTGATGCATCGGATCGGACGCGTGAAGGACGTCTACAACGTCGAGCGGGTGGTGCCGCACTGACGAGGGCGGACGCCACGGCGCGCCGGGGGGGCGTGCACGGGTGACTCCACGATCGGGAGGCGAGAGATGATCCAGACGGCGTCGCGCGTGGCGGTGTTCACGGAATCGGTGATTCGGGAGATGACCCGGCTGGCCGCGGAGCACGGCGGCATCAATCTGGCCCAGGGGTTCCCGGATTTCCCCGCCCCGGCGGAGCTGGTGGAGGCGGCCGGTCGTGCGCTCGCCGAGGGGTACAATCAGTACGCGATCACGTGGGGCTCGCCGCGGCTGCGTCGGGCGCTCGCGGAGAAGGTGCGCTGGTTCAACGGGGGCGAGGCCGACCCCGAGCGCAACATCACGGTCACGTGCGGCGCGACCGAGGCGATGATGGCGACGCTGCTCGCGACCGTGAACCCGGGCGACGAGGTCGTGGTGTTCGAGCCGTTCTACGAGAACTACGGCCCGGACGCGAAGCTGTCCGGCGCCGTGCCCCGGTTCGTCCGGCTCCGCCTCGAGCCGGGCTTTCCGTTCGACCCGGACGAGCTGCGGGGGGCGATCGGGCCCCGTACGAAGGCGATCATCGTGACGACGCCGCACAACCCGACGGGCAAGGTGTTCACGCGCGCGGAGCTCGAGCTGATCGCCGACCTGTGCCGGCGGCACGACCTGCTGGCGATCACGGACGAGGTGTACGAGCACATCGTCTACGACGGCGCCGAGCACGTGAGCCTCGCGACGCTGTCGGGGATGGCCGAGCGCACCGTGATCGTGAACAGCATCTCGAAGAGCTACAGCGTGACCGGGTGGCGGGTCGGGTGGGCAATCGCGCCTGCGCCGATCGCGGACGGGATCCGCAAGGTGCACGATTTCCTCACCGTGGGCGCGGCGGCGCCGCTGCAAGAGGCGGCCGTGACCGCGCTCGGCTTCCCGCGGGACTACTATCGGCGTCTCGCGGAGATGTACCAGCGGAAACGCGACACCCTGCTCGAGATCCTCCGCGGCGCCGGGTTCCAGTGTCTCGTGCCGGCGGGCGCCTACTACATCATCTGCGACATCAGCGGGTTTGGGTTCGCGGACGACTACGCGTTCACGATGCACCTGATCAAGGAGATCGGCGTCGCGCCCGTGCCGGGGTCGTCGTTCTTCCACGATCCCGCGCACGGTAAGGACTACGTGCGGTTCGCGTTCCCCAAGCGCGAGGAGACGTTCGACGAGGTGCGGACGCGCCTCCGGCGGCTCGGCCCCAGCGCGGCGGCCGCGCGCGCGGCCACCACCGCGCGCCGCGCCGGCGGATGACGGGTCCTGCGCGTTCGGAGCCGATGGAGGCCGCCCGGTCGTGGGTGGCGTATCGCGACGAGTTTCCGGTGTTCACCCGGGCGACGTATCTCAACACCTGCTCGCTCGGCGCGCTTGGGACCCGGGTGCGAGGGGCCGTCGAGCGGTTCCTGGATCTGTGGAGCGAGTCGGGCGCGTCGGCGTGGTACGGCCCCTGGTGGCAGGAACTCGACGCCCTTCGGGCGTCGGTCGCGCGGCTGCTCGGCGCCGACGCGGAGGAGGTGGCGCTCGCCCCATCGATCAGCGGGGCGCTTGCGGCGGTGTCGAGCTGTTTCGAGTACCGCACGCGCCCCCGGGTGGTCATCGCGGACATCGACTTCCCGACCGTAGCGTATCAGTGGCTCGCGCGCGCGGCCCAGGGCGCGGAGGTGACGTTCGTGCGGAGCCCCGACGGGCTGGGGGTGCCGCTCGAGGCGTTCGAGCGCGCGATCGACGACCGGACGCAGCTTGTCGCGACCTCGCACGTCTACTTTCAGAGCGGTGTCGTCCAGGACATCGCGGCGCTGGCGCGGCTCGCGCACGCCCGGGGCGCTTACCTGCTCGTCGACGCCTATCAGTCGGTGGGACAGCTTCCCACCGAGGTGCGCGCCGCCGACGTGGACTTCCTGATGGCCGGCGGACTCAAGTGGCTGCTCGGCGGGCCGGGCATCGCGTATCTCTACGCCCGGCGGGATCTGTTGCCCAAACTACGCCCGGCGGTCTCGGGATGGTTCGCCCACCGCGATCAGTTCGCATTCGACACGCAACACCTCGAGTACGCGGACACCGCGCGCCGGCTCGAAGCCGGGACCCCCTCGCTCGCCGCGGTCTACGCGGGGCGGGCTGGGCTCGAGTACGTGCACGAGATCGGCGTCGAACGCATCCGCGCACGTCAGATCGAATTGACGTCGGCGCTGGCGGACGGGCTCGTCCGGCTGGGGCTGCGGCCGCGCCTGCGCGGGGGTGCGGCCGCGCACGCCGGGATCGTGACCGTGCCCGTCGAGGATCCGCCGGCGGCGGTCGCCGCGCTGCGGGGTGACGGCGTGATCATCGATTCCCGCCCCGGGGTGATCCGGCTCTCGCCGTACTTCTACAACACGTTGCAGGACATCGAGCGCACACTGGCGTCGCTGCGGACGCACCTGCGGTAACCGCGGGGCACCACGGGGACAGCCCGTGTCGGGTTGCCCCCGGCGAGGCGTCGCGCGGCCGAACGCCCCCGCCGGACCCTCCGTGGTGGCCGAGTGTGCGACTGTCGCGGCACCGCGCGCGTGTGCCGTTGACACGGTCTCGGCGCCGCGTTGCTCATCGTCCTGCATCCTGGTACGCTCAATGGAGTTTCGGGCGTCACGGCTGCCGCTTCGTGCGGCAGCGACGTCTGCCGATCCGCATGGCCGAGGCTCCACAGGCGCCCCACGCCGACACGCGTGTGGGGCGGGGTAGGGGGACGGAACACGCGATGCGGGCCTTGGTGCAGCGCGTCAGTCGAGCGGCCGTGTACATCGTCGATGGCGAGGCGGGGACGCCGCGCGGCGAGCCGGTGGGGCGCGTCGGACCGGGGTTCGTCGTGCTGCTCGGCGTTCGCGTGGGCGATACGCCGCAGGACGCAGAGACGCTGGCCGGGCGCGTCGTCGGGCTCCGCGTGTTCGCGGATGACGCGGGACGGATGAACCGGTCCATCCTCGACGTGGGAGGAGAGGTGCTCAGCATTCCCCAGTTCACGCTGTACGCCGACACGCGCCACGGCCGCCGGCCGAGCTTCGTCGACGCTGCGCCGCCCGAGCACGCGGAGCCGCTGTACCTGCGGTTCAACGCTTGCCTCGCCGCGGCTGGCGTGCTCGTCGTGACCGGCCGGTTCCGCGCGCACATGACCGTGGAGATTCACAACGACGGTCCGGTGACGATCCTGCTCGAGGCGCCCGTCGGCCCATGACCCCGCGGGTCGCGTTCTGGGAGCTCGCCGGCGCGGGCGCCGCGGTCGGGGGCACCGGAGTGTGGGCGCTCGCCGCGGCGGCGAGGGTGGGTGCGCTCCGATTGCTGCTCGAGGCGTTTCCCCGGGCGACGTGGGATGCGGTCACGTGGGGGTTGATCCCGGTGTTGTTGTTCGTCCCGTGCGCCGTCCAGGGCGCGGCCGTGGCGTGGCTCGGCGGCTGGCGGCCGGGCACCGTGTGGCGCGCGGTGCTCGGGAGCGCGCTCGGCACGCTCGTCGCGCTGGGCGTGTTCGGTGTGGCGATTCTCGACGGCGTTCGCCGCCTGCCTCCGCACACGATCGCGGTCGTGGCCAAAACCGCGCCGAACGTGCTGATCGCGGCGTTTGCCCTCGTGCTGGTCGCAGGCTGGCTGTTCGTCGTGGCGCGGTGCACCCGCGGGCGGCGGCTCCGCGCGCTCGCCGTGCCGATCGCCGCGGTCGCGGTCGGGCTCGCGGAATGGCGCGCCCACGGGCAACTCGTGGCGCTCAGCTACGTGTTGGACCGGGCCGAGGCCGAGGGCTTCTTCGCGGCGGTCTCGGCCGGGGGGGCGCTCGGGGCGGCGTGGGGTGTGTGGCGGGCGTTCGCGGGCCGGCCCGCGCCGGGAGAGGAGGCCGCATAGCGCGATGGACATCAAGGCACCGCGGGGGATGCCGGACATCCTGCCCGGCGAGACCGCGCGATGGCAGCATGTCGAACGCGCGCTGCGCGACCTCGCGCGGCGCTACGGGTATCGCGAGATCCGGACGCCCGTCGTGGAGCACACCGAGGTGTTCCAGCGTGGCGTGGGCGCCGGCACCGACATCGTGGAAAAGGAGATGTACACGTTCCTCGACCGCGGCGAGCGGAGCCTCTCCCTGCGGGCGGAAGGGACCGCCCCCGTCATGCGCGCGTTCCTCGAGCACAACTTGGGGGCGGGAGGCCTACCGGTGCGGGTGTACTACATCTGTCCGATCTTCCGGTACGACCGGCCGCAGGCCGGGCGCTACCGTCAGCACACCCAGTTCGGCGCCGAGATCATTGGGAGCCCGGAGCCGGCGGCGGACGCGGAGGTGCTGAGCCTGGCGGTCCGGGCCCTGGAGACGCTCGGCCTCGCCGACGTCGAGTTGCACCTGAACAGCGTAGGCGATCCCGTCTGCCGCCCACGCTACCTGGAGGCGCTGCGGGACTACTTCCGGCCGCATCTCGGGGAGCTGTGCGAGGACTGCCGGCGGCGCTTCGAGATCGCGCCTCTCCGCCTGCTCGACTGCAAAAAGGAACAC
>DASQGM010000179.1:0-3805 GCA_035632615.1 bacterium
CCCCCCCCCCCCGCCCGTCCAACACGCCCCGCATCATGACGCCTCCCGACCCCCCCGCGCGCCTCTTGCGGCAACCCGGGGGCCGTGTTGTGTGCGGTCGATGACCGCGTTCCTCGCGGGCCGGCTGCTCACGCTCCTGCCCGTGCTGTGGGGCGTGTCGATTGTGGTGTTTCTGCTGGTCCACCTGCTCCCCGGCGACGCGGTGCAGATGTTTCTCGGCACGCAGGTCGCGATGACGCCCCAACAGATGGCAGAACTCCGGCGCCTGTTCGGCATCGACCAGCCCCTGCCGCTGCAGTACGTGGACTGGATCGGCCGGGTGCTCCAAGGAGACTTCGGCGTCTCGCTCCGGACGAGCCGCCCCGTGCTCCCCGACATCCTCGCGCGGCTCCCGATCAGCGGCGAGATCACGCTGTTCGCGCTGGCGATCGCGCTCGTGATCGGCATCCCGATCGGCGTCGCCGCCGCGCTCCGGCGGGGGACCGCGATCGACGCACTGGTCAGCGTCGCGGGGCTCATCGGGTTGAGCATCCCCAACTTCTGGCTCGCCGCGATGTTCCTGCTGGTCCTCGCCCGCCTCCCGATCGCCTCGATCGGCACGTACGTCGGGTTCGCGACGAACCCCATCGCCAACCTCACGGTCATGGCGCTGCCGGCGGTCTCGTTGGGCGTATCCCTCGCCGCGGTGTTCATGCGGTTCGTCCGCTCCTCGCTGCTGGAGGTCCTGGGCGAGGACTACGTGCGGACCGCGCGGGCGAAGGGCCTCTTGGAGCGCGTCGTCGTAGACCGGCACGCGCTCCGGAACGCGCTCATCCCGGTCATCACCGTGATCGGCTTCCAGGCCGGCTACCTGCTGGGCGGCACCGTGGTGATCGAGGAGGTGTTCGCGCTGCCGGGGATGGGACGCCTCGCCCTCAACGCGATCGGACAGCGGGATTACCCCGTGGTTCAAGGAGTGGTGCTGCTGATCGCGGGCCTGTTCGTCCTCACCAATCTTGCCGTGGACGTGTTGTACGCGCTCGTAGATCCTCGGGTCCGATACGAGTGAGCCCCGCGCCCGCGCCGAAATCCGCCCTGGCCGCGGCCCGGCACGGCCGCGCGCCGGCCGGGACCACGCGACGCGGTCCGTCGCACGTCCTGGCGTTCGTGCACACGCCCACCGCCGTCGTCGGCGCGGTGATCGTGTGCGCGTATCTGCTCGCCGCGGCGGGCGCCCGCGTCCTCGCCCCTGTGGATCCGAACGCGATGGCGCCGGGCGCACTGCTCGCTCCGCCGGGAGGAAGCCACCCGTTCGGCACGGACCAGTTCGGGCGCGACGTGCTGAGCCGGCTGCTCTTCGGCTCGCGCGTCTCGCTCGGGGTCTCGTTCGTGTCCGTGGCGATCGCGCTCTCGGGCGGCGGGACGATCGGCATCCTCAGCGGGTACCATGGCGGCGTCCTCGACAACGTCCTGATGCGGACGATGGATGTAATCTTCGCGTTTCCGGCGGTGCTGCTCGCGATCGCGATCATGGCGGTCGCGGGAACGACACCGCCGGTCCTGGTCGCCGCGATCGGGCTCGTCTATATCCCGCAGTTCGCCCGGGTCACGCGGGGCAGCACGCTCCAGGCGCGCGGTGTCGAGTACGTCGAGGCCGCGCGCGCGCAGGGCGCGAGCGTGACGCGTATCCTGGTGCACCATATCGTGCCCAACATCCTGGCGCCGATCATCGTGCAGACGTCGCTCAGCCTGTCGTTCGCGATCCTCACCGAGTCCGCACTGAGCTTCCTCGGGCTCGGCACTCAGCCGCCGACGCCGTCGTGGGGCAACATGCTCGCCGAGGCGCGGCGGTTCATGACGACCGCCCCGTGGACGGCGGTGTTTCCAGGGGTTGCGATCTCGCTGATCGTCCTCGGGTTCAACCTGTTGGGCGACGGGCTGCGCGATCTGCTGGACCCGCGCCTCAGGCTATGACGCACGCCGCACCCAGGGCCGGAGCACCCGGGCCGCCGGTCGGCCGCGGCCCCACGCGCACCCACGTCGGACACAACGGTGGAGGACCCCGGTGACATCCCCGGCACGCGAACCGCTGACCGAGATGATCAACGAACGGACCCGGTCGCTCGACCTGCTCCCCGTGATCGAGCAAGCCCGGCTGATGAATGAGGAAGACCGGCGGGTCCCCGAGGCCGTCGCGGCGACCCTGCCGCAGATCTCCGCCGCGGTCGCACGGATCGCGAACGCGCTCCGGCGCGGCGGGCGCCTGGTCTACGCGGGTGCCGGCACGAGCGGCCGGCTCGCGGTGCTCGACGCCGCCGAGTGCCCGCCCACGTTCGGCACGCCGCCGGATCTGGTGCAGGCGGTCATCGCGGGCGGGCCCGGCGCGGTGCTGCACGCGGCCGAGGGGGCCGAGGACGACGCGCCCGCCGGCGCGCGGGAGATGGACGCCCGGCGCATCGGTCCCGCGGACGCCGTCGTCGGCGTGGCCGCCAGCGGCGAGACTCCGTTTGTGCTGGGCGCGGTCCGGCGGGCACGGGAGTTGGGCGCCGCGACGATCGCCGTGGCGTGCTCGCCGGGATCGTCGCTGGAGGCGGCGTGCGAGCTGGCGATCGTCCCCCTGCCCGGCCCCGAGGTGATCGCGGGCAGTACGCGCCTCAAGGCGGGCACGGCGCAGAAACTCGTGCTCAACATGTTGAGCACGCTCACGATGGTCCAGCTCGGCAAGATCTACGGCAACCTGATGGTGGACGTCCAGGCCACCAACGAGAAGCTGCGGCGTCGCGCGGCCAGGATCGTCGCGGCCGCAACGGGCGCCGCGGAGTCGGCCGCGGTGGACGCGCTCGCACGCGCCGGCGGGCGCGTGCCGGTCGCGATCATCATGCTCGCGCGCGGCGTCGGGCCCGAGGCTGCCGCGGACGCACTGCGCGACGCCGGCAGCGTCCGGCGTGCGCTCGGGGAGGTAGGAGGACGATGACAAGCCGGCGCCGGCGAACCGGCCGCGTTCCGACCCGCAAGGCCGCCGCACAGCCGAGACGCGTCCCGACGCGCCCGCACGGGGTCCGCACCCCGTTCCGCGCCGCGCCTGCGCGGCCCGGGACCGCCGCGGCGGATCTGGCGGCGGCGATTCGGGCGAAAGCGACGAAACGCATCATCGGCCTGATCTCGGGCACGTCGGCGGACGGCATCACCGCCGCGCTCGTGGAGATCACCGACCGCCTTCCGTCGGGGCGCGGCCGCGCCGCGGGACGCCGCCCTCCCGCCGGGGACGGGGGGAGCGACCAGCCAAGGGTGCGACTCGTCGCCCACACGACCGTGCCGTACCCGCCCGAGGTCCGCCGGCGCGTCATCGACGTCTTCACGCAGCCGGCGACGACGCAGGAGATCGCGTCGCTGCACTACCTGCTCGGTGAGTGCTTCGCCGATGCCGCGCTCGCCGCCGCGAGGCGCGCCGGAACTCCGATGACCCGCGTGGACCTGATCGCCTCGCACGGCCAGACCGTCGCCCACGTGGGCGTCCCGGACCCGTCGGACCCGTGGAGCCGCGCGGCGACGATGCAGCTCGCGGAGGCCGCGGTGATCGCCGAGCGCACGCGCCGGCCAGTGCTCGCCGACTTCCGGGCGGCCGACATCGCGGCGGGCGGACAGGCCGCCCCGTTCGTGCCGTACGCCGATATCGTGCTGCTCGCGGCCCCGCACGGCCGGATCGCGCTCAACCTCGGCGGCATCTCCAACATCACGGTCCTGCCCGCCGGCGGACGGCGCGACGACGTGTACGCATTCGACTGCGGCCCCGCCAACATGCTGATCGACGGCCTCGTCCGGCACT
>DASQGM010000180.1:0-4588 GCA_035632615.1 bacterium
GCGGCGATGGGCGTGTCGCGCGGCGCGGGCGGGCGGTGCGGGATCCCGGTGCGGCGGGTGCGGGGGGACTACCTCGCGAGCGCGACGCTGGGGCTCGGAGCGATCGTCCGCCTGCTGGTGCTCTCCGACGCGCTCCGGCCGTGGCTCGGCGGATCCTTCGGCGTGCTGTTGATCCCCAAGCCGAGCATCGACGGGTGGGAGTTGTCGGGGCCGCGCGAGCTCTACTATCTGACGCTCGTGGCCTCGGGACTCATCGCGTACGTGGCCTCGCGTCTGCAAGATTCCCCCCTCGGGCGCGCCTGGATGGCGATCCGCGAAGACGAGGACGTGGCGCAGGCCATCGGCATCAACCTCGTCACCACGAAGCTGCTCGCGTACGGGCTCGGGGGCGCCATGGGGGGCGTCGGCGGGGCGATCTTCGCCGTGCTGGTCGGATCGGTGTTCCCGCAGAGCTTCTCGCTGTTGATCTCCATCAACGTGCTCGTGCTCATCATTCTCGGCGGCTTGGGCAGCCTGTGGGGCGTCGTCGTGGGGGCACTGGTCCTCGTCGGCCTGCCCGAGCTGCTGCGGGAGTTTGGGGACTATCGGTTCCTGGTCTACGGCATCGTGCTCGTCGCGATGATGCTGTTCCGCCCGGAGGGGTTGCTGCCGGCCGCCGCGCAGCGCCGTGAGCTGCACACCGAGGAGGACGCGCCGTCCTCCGGTCCGGGGCCGGCCGTTTCGGTCGCCGGCGGCGGCGCCGTGCAGGGCTGAGGCTCCGGCGATGGGCGTCCTGGTCGTGGACCACATGACGAAGCGGTTCGGGGGGCTCGTCGCCGTCTCGGATCTGGTCCTGGACGTGGCCGAGCGGGCGATTCACAGCGTGATCGGCCCGAACGGCGCCGGCAAGACGACCGTGTTCAACTGCCTGACGGGGTTCTACCGGCCCGACGAGGGACACGTGGTCTTGCGGGAGGAGCGCATCGACGGGCTGTCGCCCGACGAGATCGCCCGCCTCGGGATCGCGCGGACGTACCAGAACATCCGGCTGTTCGCCAACATGACCGTGCTCGACAACGTCCGCGTCGGGCATCACATCCACGTGGCCGCGGCGTGGGTGGGCACGATCTTCAACACCGCGGGCGCACGGCAGGAGGAGGCGCGCGTCCTCGACGAGGCCCGCCGGCTGCTGCGGTTCGTGGGCCTCGATCCCCAACGGGATCGTCTCGCCCGGCACCTGCCGTACGGGGCGCAGCGCCGGTTGGAGATCGCCCGCGCGCTGGCCTCGCGGCCCGCCTTGCTGTTGCTCGACGAGCCGGCCGCCGGGATGAGCCCGCGGGAGGCCCTGGATACGATGGCCTTCATCCGTCAGCTGCGGGACGACCTGGGCATCACCATCGTGCTGATCGAGCACCAGATGCGCGTGGTCATGGGGATCTCAGACCGCGTCACGGTCCTGGACCACGGCGTCAAGATCGCGGAGGGCACGCCGGCGGAAATCCAGCGCGACCCGCGGGTCATCGAGGCCTACCTCGGCGCGCGCCGCACCCAGGCCGGCGGCCCGGCGGACCATACCCATGGCCCTTCTTGAGCTCGATACCCTGCACGTCTCCTACGGCGCGATCCAGGCGCTGCGCGGCGTGTCGCTCGAGGTCCACGAGCGGGAGATCGTCACGCTGATCGGCGCCAACGGCGCCGGCAAGAGCACGACGCTCAATACGATCAGCGGCCTGCTGCGCCCGCACAGGGGCGCCGTGCGGCTCGACGGGGAGGACCTCACGGTCGTCCCGCCCCACGAGATCGTGACGCGGGGCGTCGTGCAGGTGCCGGAAGGCCGCCGGATCTTCGGCAGGCTCTCGGTGCTGGAGAACCTGGAGCTGGGCGCGTTCACGCGGCCGTCGCCGAACGACATCCGCGACGGCGTCGCGCACGCGTTCGCGTTGTTCCCGCGACTCAAGGAGCGGGCCACCCAGCTCGCCGGGACGCTCTCGGGGGGCGAGCAGCAGATGTTGGCGATCGGGCGCGCGTTGATGGCCCGTCCGCGGATTCTGCTGCTCGACGAGCCGTCGATGGGGCTGGCGCCCGTGCTCGTCGAGCAGATCTTCGAGGCGATCCGCGGCATCAATCGCGAGGGCACCACGATCCTCCTCGTCGAGCAGAACGCCGTGATGGCGCTCGAGACCGCTCAGCGCGGCTACGTGTTGGAGACGGGTGCCGTGGTCCTGGAAGGGGGGGCCGCCGACCTGCAGGCGAACCCGGAGGTGAGGCGGGCGTACCTCGGCCAGTGAGCGCGGGGCGGCGTCCCCGGTCCCCGCCTGTCAGACGCCCAGGGCCGCCTTGATCCGCCCGCCGACGCCCCGGATCCGCTCGGCAGGCTCGTTGGCGAAGACAAGGCGCAGGTACTGCCGGCCGTTCGTCTCTCCCCAGCCGTCCATCGGCGTCGCAGCCGCGCCGGCGCGCTCGAGGAGACGCCGCGACATCTCCGCACCGGTCAGGCCGAGCGGCGTGCCGTGAAGGAGCATCGACCAGCCGCCGCCCGGCTTGACCGCGGGCAGGCCCGCGAGCTCGTCGAGCAGCGTGTCGCGGCGCCGGCCCCACTCGGCCACGGCCGCCTGGACGTCGGAGTCGCCGAGCCCGAGGGCGACGGCGGCCGCCTCCTGCGCGATCCCGACGGGGACGACCACATTGCCCATCGACACGAGGGCGAGGTCCGGGAGAAGACGCTCCGGCGCGACGATCCAGCCGACCCGCCAGCCGATCATGCGCAGCTCCTTGGACGCCGCGCCGACCGTGATGACGCGGTCGGCCGCGCCCGGGAGGGACGCCGGGTGGATGTACGGCCGGCCGTCGTACAGAATGCGCTCCATCGCGGCGTCGTAGATCAGCCACAGATCGCGCTCGTGCGCGAGATCGACCGCAACGTCCCAGTCCTCGCGCCGCAGCACACCGCCCGACGGCATCGACGGGCTCATCAGGAGCAGCGCCCGCGTCTTCGACGTCACGGCGCGCCGCAGCGCATCGCCGTCCAGGCGCCATTCGCCGCGCTCTTGCGTGAACGGCGCGAGGCGCGGGATCCCGCCGGCGAGCCGGACGCGGTTGATCAGGCCGATGTAGGTGGGGTCCGTCAACACGACCTCGTCGTCGGTGTCGACCACGGCCAGCAGGACGTTGAGAATCCCGGAGAGCCCTCCGGCCGAGATGATCACGTTGCGGGCGCCGGAGTACGGAACGCCGGAGAGCCGGGACACGTGCGCGGCCGCGGCCTCGCGCAGCCGCGTCTGGCCGACGAACGGCAGGTAGCTGTTGTTGCGGTCCTCGGTGAGCGCCCGCCGGGTCGCGTCGATGACGAGCGGATGGGGTCGGAGATCGGTGTCGAGATTCTCGAATCGGAGAATCGAGGGGTCGGCCAGGGCATCGGCGAGGCCGCCCACCTGGTCGACGCCGATGCCCGCCATCCCGGCCAGACGTCGCGGTCTCATGCGCCCACCCCGCGCCATTCGTAGAGCACGTCCGGCTCGCGCTCCTCGTTTTGCGACCCGTCGGTGAACTCGATGGCCATGAAGCCTCGCGCCTCGTAGAACGTCCGCGCCCGCGTGTTTCGCTGGAACGTAAACAGCCGGAGCCGGCGCGGGCTCAGCTCCTTGGCCTTGTCGAGCAATAGGCTCCCGATCCCGCGTCCGTAGAATCCTGGCAGGAGGTAGAGATGGTCGACGTGGTCGCCGGCCACCGAGAGAAAGCCGACCATGGTGCCCCCGATCTCGGCCACCCACACCTCCGTGCGCTTCATCATGACCGTAGGCACCCACTCCCGGACCTCCGCGTCCGTGTGGGCGTCGCGGAGATACGGCAGTGCGTCTCGCCGCGAGGCGAGAAACAGCTCCGCGATCGCGCTCGCGTCCGCGGCGCCGGCCCGGCGTAGGATCATCTGGAGCCCGGCTGCCGGAGTCATGCGCATAATCTGCGCGCGCAGGCGGTGAAGCTCCTGCTGCGGCCCGAGACGGACATTACGAACGCGCCGTTCCGCGGCGCCTGAGCCGCATGACCGCGACGGCCAGCACAAGCGCGGCGGCCGCGGCGATCGCCGCCACCCATGGCCGCGGCGATAGGGCGGCGACGCCGGCGGGGGCCGCCGCCGCAAAGACGCCGAGCTGGTCCGTGTTGGCGGCGACCTGCTGGCTCTCCCCAAATCGGGTGGTCGGCAAGCTGGTCCATCCTTCGCGGGAGGATCGGAGCAGCACGGTGGCGTGCACGGGGTAGCGCAGCACGACGATCGCATGTGTGGTCAAGCCCGCGGGACTTCCCGACGCTGCGTAGGATGCCACGATGCGGTAGGCGTTGCCGTCGAAGCGGAGGCCATTCGGAGGGGGAGCGACGGTCCGGGGATCGACCGGCGTCAACCGCACCCTGACCGCGGATTCATGGGAGCGCTCGGCAAACGTGCCCTCGGCAAACGAGATGACGGCCTGCTCATCCTCCGTGGAGGCGTCGCCGGGCAACGATTCGAGCACGCCGAGGGTGACGGCGCCGGTCCCTGGGGCCGGACGCTGATTCCCCGCCGCCGCGTCTTGGGGAGGCGAGACCCATCGATAGGGCGGAAGCGGGGCGGGGC
>DASQGM010000181.1:0-3148 GCA_035632615.1 bacterium
ATTCCACCGGGGGGAGCGCGACCTCCCGGTCCCCCACCGTGACCCGGCGGCGCACCACGTCGACGGTCAGGGCGCCGGTCACGATCACCGGCTCGGTCCCCGCTCGGGCGACGTGCCGCAGTGCCGCCCGCATCCGCGCCAGGAGCTCGAGGGTGCTGAACGGCTTGGTCAGGTAGTCGTCCGCCCCGGCGTCCAGCGCGGCGACTTTGTGGTCTTCCCAGTCGCGGACCGAGAGGACCACGATCGGCGTGCTGGACCACTCGCGCAGGCGCCGGATCACGTCGAGACCGTCCAGATCGGGGAGCCCGAGGTCCAGAATGACGAGGTCGGGGTGCACCGCGCCGGCGGTGGCCAACGCCCCCTGTCCGGTCGAGGCCTCAAAGACCCGGTATCCGCGCGCGGCGAGGGCGGCGCGGAGCAGCCGGCGAATCGGCTCCTCGTCGTCGACAACGAGAACGCGCGGCCCGGCTCCCTCCATCCACGTGCTCCACGCTGCGCGGCCGTGTGGGCCGGCCCACAGAGCCCGTGACGCTTACTTCGCCTGGTCGAGCGCCCGGTTCAATTCGAGCACGTTCACCCGCGGCTCGCCGAGGATGCCGAACTGCCGCCCCTCGGTGTACTGGGCCACGAGGTTGCGGACGGTCTCGACGGGCAGCTTGTGGACCCGAGCCACGCGCGGCACCTGGTAGAGGGCCGCCGCAACGCTGATGTCGGGATCGAGCCCGCTCGCGGAGTTCGTGACGAGGTCCACCGGCACCGGCGCGGTGTTGCCCGGATCCGCCTGGCGCAGCGCGGCCACGTTCTGCTTGACCTGGTCGACCAGCGCCTGGTTCGTCGGCCCGAGATTCGAGCCTCCGGACGACGCGGCGTTGTACACTTGCGGTGAGGTCGCCGACGGCCGGCTCCAGAAGTGGCTGGGGTCGGCAAACGGTTGCCCGATCAACTGGGACCCCACGACCTTGCCGTTGTCGACGATGAGACTCCCGTTCGCCTGGTGCGGGAACAGGATCTGCGCGATCCCCGTGATCGCGAGCGGGTAGCACAACCCCGTCAGGATCGTGAGCATCAGGGTCAGCGTGACTGCCGGAAGCAACTGTGCACGCATGGTTCGTCTCTCCTTATGAGCGGGCGGTGACCGCCGCTCGACTGCGAGCTACCGCGTGGTGGTCCTGCGGCGTGGGCATCCTACCGAAGCCCCAGCGCCACCAGGACGACATCGATCAGCTTGATCCCGATGAACGGCGCGATCACGCCGCCGACGCCGTAGAGTAGCAGGTTGTCCCGCAGGATCTCGCCCGCGCTCGCCGGGCGGTACTTCACGCCCCGCAGCGAGAGCGGGATGAGCGCGATGATGATCAGCGCGTTGAAGATCACCGCGGACGAGATCGCGTTCACCGGCGTGCTGAGGCGCATGAAGTTCAACGCCGTGAGCGCCGGGTAGGTCGTCGCGAACGCCGCGGGGATGATCGCGAAGTACTTGGCGACGTCGTTCGCGATGCTGAACGTCGTCAGCGCGCCGCGCGTCATCAAGAGCTGCTTGCCGATCTCCACGACCTCGATCAGCTTGGTCGGGTTGCTGTCGAGATCGATCATGTTCGCGGCTTCCCGGGCCGGCTGCGTGCCGGTGTTCATCGCCACGGCCACGTCGGCTTGCGCCAGCGCGGGCGCGTCGTTGGTGCCGTCGCCGGTCATCGCCACGAGCCGGCCGCCCGTTTGGTAGTCGCGGATCAGCTTCAGCTTGTCCTCGGGCTTCGCCTGCGCCAGGAAGTCGTCCACGCCGGCCTCGGCGGCGATCGCGGCGGCGGTCAGCGGGTTGTCGCCGGTGATCATCACGGTGCGGATGCCCATCTTGCGGAGCTGCAGGAACCGCTCCTTGATCCCGCCCTTGACGATGTCCTTCAGGTAGATGACGCCGAGCACGGCTTCGTTCCGGGACACGACCAGCGGCGTGCCCCCCGCCCTGGAGATCCGGTCGACGACGGCCGTGAGCTCCTGGGGGATCCGCCCGCCGCGCGCCTGCACGTGCTCGACGATCGAGGCCGCCGCACCCTTCCGAATGACCAGGCCGTCGAAATCGACGCCGCTCATCCGCGTCTGCGCACTGAACGGCACGAACGTGGCGCCACGCGGGGCCTCCTCCGTGCCCGTGCCGACCGTGCGGCCGCGCATCGCGTACTGCTCCTTCGCCAGCACCACGATGCTCCGGCCCTCCGGCGTCTCGTCGGCCAACGACGCGAGCTGGGCCGCTTCGGCCAGCTGCCGCGCGTCCACGCCGTCCACCGGGATGAACTCCACCGCCTGGCGGTTGCCGAGCGTGATCGTGCCGGTCTTGTCGAGCAGCAGCACGTCCACGTCGCCGGCGGCCTCCACGGCGCGCCCCGACAGCGCAATCACGTTGCGCTTGATCATGCGATCCATCCCGGCGATGCCGATCGCGCTCAGGAGGCCGCCAATCGTCGTCGGGATCAGGCACACCAAGAGCGCCACCAGCACCGTGATCGTCACCGGCGTGCCGCGGCCCGCGACGCCGACGCTGAACACCGAGTACGGGTACAACGTCGCGCAGACCAACAGGAACAGGATCGTGAAGCCGACGAGCAGGATGTTCAGCGCGATCTCGTTCGGCGTCTTCTGCCGGCGCGCCCCCTCGATCAGCGCGATCATGCGGTCGATGAAGCCCTCGCCAGGGTTCGCGGTGATGCGGATCAGCAGCCAATCGGACAGCACCTGCGTGCTCCCCGTGACGGCGCTCCGGTCGCCGCCCGACTCGCGGATCACCGGGGCGCTCTCGCCGGTCACGGCGCTCTCGTCCACGGACGCGATCCCCTCGATCACCTCGCCGTCGGCGGCAATGGCCTCGCCCGCCTCGACCAACACGACGTCGCCCTTCCGCAACGCGGTGGACGGGACGGTCTCCGACGGCGCCTTCCGGTCCGGCCGCACGAGCCGCCGCGCCGAGATCGTGCGCCGGGCCCGCCGCAGCGCCTCCGCCTGCGCCTTGCCGCGGCCCTCCGCCAGCGCCTCCGCGAAGTTGGCGAACACGACGGTGAACCAGAGCCAAAGGGTGATCTGAAGGGTGAAGCCGACGCCCGGCAAGCCCCGCGCGATGTCACGCAGGAGCACGAGCGTCGTGAGGACGCTGCCGACG
>DASQGM010000182.1:0-4708 GCA_035632615.1 bacterium
CCCGGGAGCCCGGGCCGCCGGGATCGAGCAGACGAACATCCTCGTCCAGATCCTCGCGCACGGTGGCGGCGTGGTCGTGGGGGAAATGGTGCTCATGCTGCTTCGGCCGTACTTCGAGCGCCTCCCCTCCCTGTTGATCAGGGCGCAAGGTGGTAGCGGCAAGACCACCACCCTCAGCCTGGAAAGCCTCCATCCGGAGCATCTGCAACAGACGGTCAGGGAAATCCACGACGTCTTGGGGAGCGAAGCGTGAGCGAACGCCGCTACGCGGTTCTGATTGCCGGCAGCCAGTTCCCCGATGAGCCAAAGCTGCAGCCGCTTCGATGCCCCGAGAATGACGTCGACGGCTTGTATGAGGTGCTGAGCTCGAAAACGTACGGGGATTTCACGAACGCGCTGGTGATGAAGAACGTTCCCCACCACGAGGCGCTACTGAAGATTAACCAGGTGCTCAAGCGGGCCGAGAAAGAGGACTTCGTCCTCATCTACTACTCGGGCCATGGGAAGCTTGATATGGCCGGCCGGCTTCACCTCGCGACGTTCAACACGACCGTCGACGCGCTCGAGGCCACCTCGATTCCCGTGGAGAGCATCCGCAACTACGTCGACGTATCGCCCTGCAGCAAAGTGGCGCTCATGCTGGATTGCTGCTTCAGCGGTGCCGTGGGCGCAGCGTTCGCCAGAGGGAACCTCGACGACCAACTGCGGCTGGCCTCGGGAGGACGCGGCACGTACCTCATGACGGCCTCCACGGGGATCCAGGTCGCCTTGGAGAAGGAACAGGACCGGTACGGCGTGTTTACCAAGCACGTCATCGAGGGGATTCGCGGCGGCGGCGCAGATCTGGACGGCGATGGGTGCGTCACCATGGATGAGCTCTACCGCTACGTCCACGGTCGCGTCCTCGACGAGGGGTTCCAAGAGCCGATGAAGTGGGACTTGAACGTCCGTGGCGCGCTCGTCGTCGCCCGCACGGGAAAATCGCCGCGCGAGGAGCGCCGCAGGGCGCTCCGCGATCGTTTGTTGGCACTTGCACAGGAGGGCAACCTTCCGAGCCGGATCTTGTCCAAGGCCTTGGACGTGCTCGCGCAGCCGGCGCCTGACGCGTCGGCGGAACTGCGCCGCTACAACGCCCTGTTGGATCACCTGCTGGAAGGGCGCCTGACGGTTGGGGATTTCATCGAGGAATGGTACGAGGTAGGACTGACGGCACGAACGCAGCCGACCGACCGTGCGGACGGGACCGTGGTCGTCGCTCGCTCTCGGCCGATCGGGGATCACGGCCCTGCCCGGTACGCCTGGCCTGACGTTCTCCAAAACCTCCGGCGGTTGGGCGATCGTCTGAGTCGGCTCGACCTGCGTCAGTTCATCCGCAACCGGCGTCCTCTCGGGCTCGACCGCATCGGACCGGTGGCACGCGGATCACGGCTGCTCTACGCGTCGATGACGGTCCAGCTCGGTGCCGCATGGCTCCTGCCGACGCTGATCGGGGCAGACGCCGTCACGCTTTCTTGGATGCTCGCGGCCGCCGGTCTCGTCGGCGCGATCGTCTTCGGAGAGCTCTGCCGTCGCCGCCGGGCTTGGCCTGGTGTGGCGGGCGGTTGGTTCGCCAACACGGCGGTCCTTTTCTTCGTGTTGCTCTACCTCGACACCCACCGGGTACGGATCACGGAAGACGGAGCACGCGCGGCTTTCCTCACCGCTGCGGCGGTCGCCACGGGTCTCAATCTGTCGGCGCTGAGGCTCATGCTGGCGTCGGGCAAACGGGTGAATCACACCTCATAGGGAAGGTCCGCTCTCGAAGCGGACGCGCCACCGCAGGCACCGGTCGCGCAGGTCAATGCTCCCCGCCGTTTCCGTTGCCCGAGGCCGCGGCGAGGGCGGCAGCGGCCGGTGTGCCGGCCGGCCGCGTCAGTTGGCGCCACCGGAACACGGCAGCCACCGAACATACGCCGATCGCGCCGGCGATTGCCAGCTCGGCCGGGGCGCCCCAGAGTTCCGCGACCGCGCCCGTAAACAGCGCACCGGCTGGGGTCATGCCGCCCATGACGAGTGCGTACATGGACATGACGCGGCCCCGCATGTGGTCGGGGGCCGCGATCTGCAGCGTCGTGTTGGCCGCGGCCGTGAACGTGACCATGCTCGCGCCGGCGGCCGCGAGCACCGCGGCGGCTAGGCCAAACTGACGAGCGCCGGCGAGGAGCAGGTCCGTCGCGCCGAGGAGCGCCGCGCCGCCGTACATCATCGCCGGGTGCGGTCCGAGGTGGCTCATCGACGCGATGAACAACGCGCCCACCAGCGCGCCCGCCCCTTGGGCCGACATGAGCAGGCCGAAGCCGCTGGCGTTCTGATGCAGCACGTTCTTGGCCAGGACGGGCACGATGATGTTGAAGTTCATCACGAAGACGCTCTGCAGGCAGACGAGCGCGATCGTCTGGATCGCCACGGGGGTCCGGATGAGATAGCGGAGTCCCTCGCGCAGGTGGGCGAGGACGCCTGTCTCGATCTCCACGATCTGCAGCGGGCGGACCCGCATCATGGCGAACGCGGCGATCACCGGGATGAAGCTCACGGCGTTCGCCAGGAACGTGTAGGCCATCCCCACGGACGCGATCGCGAGGCCGGCGACCGCCGGACCAAACAGCCGGGCCGTGTTGAAGATCGTCGAGTTGAGCGCGATCGCGTTCATGGTATCGGCGCCTTCGACCATCTCGAAGATGAACGACTGGCGGGCTGGCGTGTCGAACGCCGACGTCAACCCCAGCGCGCAGGCAAACACGACGATGTGCCAGTAGCGCACCGCGCCGCTCAGCACCAATAGCCCCAGGGCGAGCGCCTGCACCATCTGCGCCGTCTGCGTCACAATGAGGAGATTCCGCTTGCTCACGCGGTCGGCGACGACCCCGCCGATCAGCGACAGCATGAGCGTCGGGAGCCACTGCAGCGCGCCGACAAGACCCAGGAGGAACGGGGAGTTCGTGAGCTGGAGCACCAGCCATGCTTGGGCGATGCGCTGCATCCAGGTGCCGATCAGCGAGATGAGCTGCCCGAAGAAGAAGAGCCGGAAGTTTCGGTGGCGCAGGGAGGCAAAGGGGTGATGCCGTCCGCCGCCGGAGGCGCCCTCAGGCCCATCGCCGGACCTCAGCGTGACGCGTGCCACCCTTCCATAATAGCACCCGCCGTGGTATCGTTGGCGTGGTTTCGGTGTGCGATGGAGGAGCATGTATGTCTGAGTCATTGCCGTTGGGTCTGACGTTTGACGACGTGCTGCTCGTGCCCCGCCGCTCCGGCGTGAGCACGCGGCGGCAGGCGGACACCCGGGCGCGGCTCTGCCGCGGGATCGATCTTGCGATTCCGATCGTGAGCGCGAGCATGGACTCGGTCACCGAGAGCCAGATGGCGATCGCGATCGCTCGGGAGGGGGGGATCGGGATCATTCACCGGTTCCTGCCGATCGCCGAGCACGTGGCGGAGGTTCGCCGCGTGAAGCGCGCGGAGAGCGTGGTCCTCGACGCGCCGCACACCGCCGGCCCCGAGTCAACCGTCCGGCAGGCCGCAGCGTACATGGAGGAACACGGGCCGGCGAGCGTCCTGGTGATCGACCGGGACCGGCGGCTGCTCGGGATCGTCACGGCGCGCGACGTGCTCTTCGAGGACGATCTCGACCGCCCGGTCACCGCGGTGATGACCCCCCGCGAACGCCTCATCACCGCGCCCGTCGGGACCCCGGTGGAGGAGGCGAAGGGGATCCTGCACCGGCACCGCATCGAGAAGCTGCCGCTCGTGGATCCGGAGGGCCGACTGACCGGCCTCGTCACGAGTCGGGACATCCTCAGCCGGCTGAGGCATCCTCAGGCCACGAAGGACGGGCGCGGCCGGCTCCGCGTCGGCGCGGCGATCGGCGTGCGGGGCGACTTTCTGGAACGGGCCCAGGCGCTCGTCGAGGCCGAGGTGGACGCGCTGGTGATCGACATCGCGCACGGTCATTCGGACCTGTCGTTCCGCACGGTGGAGGCGGTCCGCGCGCGCTGCGGCAACATCCCGCTCGTCGCGGGGAACGTCGCCACGCCCGAGGGCACCCGCGACCTGATCGAGTCCGGGGTGGACGGCATCAAGGTCGGGGTCGGCCCGGGCTCGACGTGCACGACGCGCATCGTCACTGGGGCGGGCGTGCCTCAACTGACCGCGATCCTGAGCTGCGCCGAGGCCGCCGCGGCGTCCGGCATCCCGGTGATCGCCGACGGCGGCATCCGGAGCTCCGGCGATCTCGTCAAGGCGCTCGCCGGCGGCGCGGAGTCCGTCATGCTAGGTAACCTCCTCGCGGGAACGGAGGAGAGCCCGGGCACGTCCGTGACCCGGAACGGCCGCCAGTACAAGGTCTACCGGGGCATGGCCAGCCTGTGGACGTCCGCCGAGCGGCGCGACATGCCGCAGGAGGATGAGCTGCTGTCCGAGATCGTCCCGGAGGGAATCGAAGCGCTGGTGCCGTACCGCGGACGGGTCTCGGCTGTGCTGGCGCAGCTCGTCGGCGGTCTTCGGTCGGGCATGAGCTACTGCGGCGCGACGACGCTCGCGGAATTGCACCGGAACGCCCGGTTCATGCGGGTGACCGACGCCGGGGTCCGGGAAAGTATGCCGCACGACGTGGACGCGTTGTCGTAACCGGGAACCAGCTGGCCATACGCGGCGGCCGCCCGTGCGGGCGGCC
>DASQGM010000183.1:0-9422 GCA_035632615.1 bacterium
CCGGTTGGGAGGGACGGTGATGGAACTCCAGATCGGAGCCCGCACGGAGGGAACCGTCACGGTCATCGATGTTGCGGGCGAGGTGGATCTCTACACGGCGCCCCGGTTGGAGGAGGCGCTGGCCCGCGGGTCGGCGGGTGCGCCGCCGCTCGTCGTGGTGAACCTGTCGAAGACGACGTACATGGACAGCACCGCGCTGCGCGTGCTGACCGCGGCGTTGAAGCGGGTCCGGGAGCGCGAGGGCGCGCTTGCGCTGGTCTCGACGCAGCCGAAGATCGCGAAGCTCTTTTCGATCACCGGGCTGGACCAGGTGTTTCCGATCTGCGCCACCGAGCCCGAGGCGATCGAGAAGGCGAGGACGCACGGGTCTGGCCGGCCGTAGGCGCGCCACTCGGACGGCGGCGTCGCTGAGTCGCCGCAGGCCCGGACAGGTTCGCTGACCCGGGGCCGCCCGACGGGGGGAGGGTGATGCGGCTCGGCATCCGCGGGAAGATCGCCGGCGTCATCCTGATTTGCATGGTCCCGGTGTTGGTCCTCGGGGTCCTCCTCACCGTGGAGCAGGACCGAGCCCGACGGAACGTCGTGCTTCGGACCCAACGGGACGCCGCGCGCGCGCTCGCCTCGGACGTCTCGACGTTCATCGACAATACCGTGCACGCCGAGCTCGCCGCGGGATCGGCGGTGGAGAGCCAGCCGTATCCCGTGGTCGGCATCGTGCAGCTGCTGGCCTCGATCCGCGCCTACGACCCGTCCTTCCTCTGGCTCGGCCTCGTGCTACCGGACGGCCACGTGGAGGCGGCCGACCCGTCCGGGGACCCGTACGCGAACGTCGTGACCCGCCGCGGGTTTGCTGCGGTCCTGGCGGGCGCGTCCTGGGCGACCGGTGATGTACGCGTCGTGGCCGGCCATCCCGGGTTGGAAGTGGCCACCGGCATCAACGAGGGTCAGCATCTGGCCGCCCTCGTCGACGGCGTCGTCGACCTGACGCGCGTGCGGCCGGTGTTGCCGACGGCGCTCGCGCCGGACATGGACGGTGTCATCGTGGACGACGCCGGCCGTATCGTCCTCGATCTGCGGCGGCCGACGAGGCCCGCGAAGTCGCTCGCGGCGCTTCCGGCGGTCCAGGCCGCGCTCCGCGGCGAGCCGCGGACGATCGAGGGGTACCAGGAGACCGGATCCGGCGCGCGCGAGATCGGCGCGGCGGTTCCGATCTCGAACCTGCGATGGGCCGCGGTCGTCTTGGAGCCGGAGACCTCGGCGCTGGAGCCGGTGCGACGGGCGGCGCAGGAAGAACTGGAGTGGGTGTTCGCCGCGGTCGGACTCGGGCTGTTTCTGGCGTGGGTGCTGGGGGCAGAGCTGAGCGCCCCGATCCTCGCGCTCGCACGGGGCGCCCGGGCGATCGGACGCGGCGAGGTCGGCCACCGCGTGGGGCTGCGCCGGACCGACGAACTCGGAGAGCTCGGGGCCGCGTTCGACGAGATGAGCGAACGGCTCACGCGGTCGCACGACGAGATGAACGCGCTCCAGGGCGTCAGCGACGCTGCGCTCTCGACGGTGCGGCTCGGTGAGCTACTCGCCACGCTCGTGCAGCAGATCGCCTCGGCGCTGCGCGCCGACGGCGGCACGGTATGGTTCGTCGACGAGGCCACGGGCGATCTCGTCGTTCCCGCGGAGTCCGGCCCGGGCGCGACGGGCGTGCACCGGTTGCCGCGGGGCGAGGGGCTGACAGGGCGGGTCGCCGACGGAGGGCGCGCGCTCGTGTTGTCGGGCGAAGAGGCGCTTCGGGCGCTCGATCCCCGACTGCTCGCGCAGGGGGTGCGGGCCGCGGCGAGCGTGCCGCTGCGCGTGGGCGGCAAGGTCATCGGCGTCATGCAGATCGTGTCCCACGAAGCGCGCGAGTTCCGGGCCCAAGACGTGCGGTTGATCGAAGCGTTCGCGGACCGCGTCGCCCTGGCCGTCGACAACGCGCGCGCCTACGAGCGGCAACAAGAGATCGCCGGGGTGATACAGGAGGCGCTGCTGCCGACGCCGAGCGTCCGCCTGCCCGGCCTCGCCGTCGCCGGACGATACGTCCCGAGCCGCGAGGTGGGCGGCGACTTTTACGCCATTCTGGCGTTGGGGCAGGGACAGGTCGGCTTTGCGATCGCAGACGTCTCGGGCAAGGGAATTCGCGCCGCCACGCTCTCCGCGCGCACCCGCTACCTGCTCGAGGCGTTCGTCCTCGACGGGCGACCTCCCGAAGCGGTGCTCGCGCGGATGAACACCGTCCTGACGCAGGACGCGGCGTCCGACCTGTTCGTCAGTCTCTTCTACGGCGTGATCGACCCAGAGGCGGGGACGCTGCGCTGCACGAGCGCCGGGCACCCCGCGCCGTTGGTGCTGCGCGCCGGCGAGCCCGCCCCGATTACGCTGGAGGTGCCCGGCTTGCTGCTCGGCGTCGAGACCGGGGCACGATACTCGGCGATCGAGACGCGGGTGGGTCCCGGCGATCTCATGGTGCTGTTCACGGACGGGATCACCGAGGCGCGACGTGCGGACGGCGAGCAGTTTGGCGAGCAGCGGCTCGCCGACCACGTCGTCGAGCACCGTCACGCTCAGCCGGAGGACATCGCGGACCGCGTCATGGACGCCGTGGCGCGGTGGAGCGGCGACGGCGCGAGGGACGACCAGGCGCTCGTGGTGGTGCGCGTGCTGCCATGGGGCACGAACGTGCCTCCCCCGCGGTGATCGGGCGGACGACGGCGGTGCGACCGGTCGCCGGGGCTCCCGCGGCGGCCCGGCGTGTCGTTCGTAACATCTTGCACCCCGGTGCGACACGTCCGTTGACGCTCTGGTGCACGTATGTTATAGTGATCGCACTTTAAGCAGAAGCCATCCGCTTCTCACCTTACGACGCCCGCCCTCGGGCGCGGTTGCCGGTAAGGTCACCACAGGAAGCATGCATGTGGAGAGGATGGCGTTGCCATCCTCTTCTTTGTTTGTACCGGCGAGTCGAGTATAGGACGCAAAGGGGGCTGAACACCCATCACACCCGTAGAGCGCGAGCGCGAGACGCGGATCAACAATCGCATCCGGGCCCGCGAGGTCCGGTTGATCGGAGCGAACGGCGAGCAGCTAGGTGTGCTGTCGCTGCAAGAGGCCCTGGCGAAGGCTCAAGAGGCCGGGGTCGATCTGGTGGAGGTTGCGCCCACCGCGTCTCCGCCGGTCTGCCGGGTCATGGATTTCGGCAAATACAAGTACGAGCAGGCCAAGCGCGAACGGCTGGCTCACAAGAAGTCCAAAACGTCGGAGCTCAAGGGCATGCGGCTGAGCCCGAAGATCGGGGAGCACGACCTGCAGGTCAAGACCCGGGCGGTCAGCGGCTTCCTCAAGGACGGCGACAAGGTTCGCGTGTCGATGTGGTTCCGCGGGCGCGAGATGGCGCACCCGCAGGTCGGGGAGCAGATTCTCCGCCGGATGGCCCAGCAACTTGTCGAGGTCGCGGTCGTGGAGCGACAGCCTCTGATGGAGGGTCGCAACATGATCATGATCCTCGCACCGAAGAAGAACTAGCACCACTCGCAGCGCCGGGCGCCGCGGGCGTCCGGCGGGAGGGGGGACGAGATGCCGAAGCTTAGGACACATGGGGGCGCGTCGAAGCGGATCCGCGTCACGGGCCGCGGCAAGCTCATACGCGGCCGTCAGTTGGGCGGGCACTTGATGGAGCACAAGCGGGGATCGCGAAAACGGTCGCTCCGGCAGACACGGGAGATCGGAACGCAGAATGCGGCGCGGATCGGGCGGCTGCTCCCGTACGGATAGCGCGTAAGTTCGTGAGGAGGGGGGTCGTTCGATGGCACGCGTAAAGAGAGGGATGGTGGCCAGACACCGGCACCGCAAGGTGTTGAAGCTGGCCAAGGGCTACTGGGGCAAGAAGAGCCGTTGGTTCAAGATGGCGAACCAGACGGTACTGCGGGCGCTGGCGCAGGCCTACGCGCACCGGCGCGCGCGGAAGCGCGACTTCCGCCGCCTCTGGATCGCCCGGATCAACGCGGCGGCGAGAACGCACGGCACCTCGTACAGCCGCCTGATCTGCGGGTTGCGCCGCGCCGGCATCCAGGTGAACCGGAAGATCCTGGCCGATCTCGCGGTGCGGGACGGTCACGCGTTCGAGGCGCTCGTCAAGCGGGCTCAGGTCGACAAGTAGCCGCGGGTGCACGCGATGCGCGCGGAGGGCCCTCTCCGAGCACGGGGAGGGCCTTGCGCATGCTCCCTCGGGCGGGATCGGGTGTCGTGATCACGAGCCGCGGCAATCCGTTCATCCGCGATCTGCGCGCGCTGCTGCGTTCGCCGCACCGGGAGACGGACCGCGTGGCGGTTGAAGGGTGGCGCGCGCTCGCCGCCGCTGTCTCGGCCGGCGCGCGCTTCGAGGCCGTCGTCTATACGCCCGACGCGGCCGGCGATGCACGTCACGCGGCGTTGCGCCGGGATCTGCAGGCGCAGGGCGCGCGAGAAGTGCTCGTCGCGACTGACGTGTTTGCGGCGGTGGCGCAGGTCGAGACACCTCAGGGCGCGCTCGGGATCGCGCGGAGGCCCGCGCCCGCGTCCCCCTCCGTGCTGGACCGGGGGGACGCGCTGCTCGTCGTGCTCGACGCCGTACAGGATCCGGGAAACGTGGGCGCGATTCTGCGCACCGCCGCGGCCGTCGGGGCGACGGCCGCGGTGACGGTGGACGGGACGGCGGATCCGTTCGGCCCGAAGGCGCTGCGGGCGTCCGCGGGCACGGCGTTCCGCGTGCCGCTCATGCACGTCGCGGCCGCCGCGACGGCCGCCGAGGAGCTGCGCCGGCGGGGCGTGCGGCTGCTGGTGGCGGCCCCTCGTGGCGGACGGCTTGTCGCCGACGCGTCGTTCGCCCGACCGCTTGCGATGATCTTCGGCAACGAGGGCGCCGGCGCCGACGAGGCGTGGTGGCGCGCCGGCGCCGAGGCAGTGCGCCTCCCGATCGCGGACGGCGTGGAGTCGCTGAACGTCGCCGCCGCGGCCGCGATCCTGCTCTACCGCGCCGCGGGTCTGCTCTAAGGACGTGCGCACCCCGATCATCGTCCCGCTGCTCAGTACGTGGCGCACTCGAGGTTGGAAGCTGCTTCCAGCGGCTGCTCCCAGTGGGGGCGGTCAGAGCCACACTGCCCTGTGGGTGCGCGTGTTTCACTGTAAGGGCTGTGGGACGGTGCTCGATCGGAATGACAACGCGGTGCAGAATCTCGCGGCCCTTGTGGCTGCCGTCGCCGGGAGTGGTCCGGAGACGCCAAACGCGCGCGGACGGGACGTAAGCTCCGGGCCCAGCGGGCAGACCCGGATGAAGCGTGAGGCTGGCCGCAGCCCATCGCGTCAGACCGGCACCCCTATGCCGCAGGGCGTAGGCGCCTGAAATGGTGGCTTACGTTTCAGGTAACGGCTGTGCTATACTGGGACCGACCTCAGAGGGCCACCCGCGACGGTCGTTCCCTTCGGGGCCTCCAGAAACGCACGTGGGACGCAGGAGGGGCGCGGTGGAGATTACGTGGACGTCGGAGTGCTTCTGGCGCGTATTCGAGACCACGGGTTCCGTCTGGGCGTATTTGCTCTATCGACAGCTCACGACGCGGCATCCGCGTTGGGTCGTGCCGATCCTGAACTGACCCGCCGGCGCCGTTCGGCGGACAATCGCAGCTAGCTGTCTCGCGATGACGGAGAGGGTGCGCGAGATCGCGGCGCCAAGGGAGGGCCGGTCACCGACTGCGAGCCGGCCCGCGTTCCTCGCCGCGCACGTTCACTCCCGAGCGGTTTGCTGACGCGGCGGATCGCCGCCTGTAGGCAGACAGGGCGCCCGGCCCGTACCCCGGGGTGCATCGAGCGCCGTCCGCGGCCGTGCGGTCGCGGGCGGAAGAAGGGTGGGACCGCGGAAGCCGCACTTCCGTCCCTTGGACGGAAGTGCGTTTTTTGTTGCCGAGCCGGACGCGCCGTGCCGCCCCGGAGGAGGACGCATGACGGAGTGGGATCGGATCCCGGAGATCGAGCGCGAGGCACAGCAGGCCTGCGCCGACGCCGCGACGGAGGCGGCGTTGGAGGAGGTGCGCGTCCGGTATCTCGGCCGCCAGGGCGTCATCGCCCACGCGTTCCGGGCGCTCGGGCGCGCATCCGCGGAGGACCGCCCCCGGCTCGGCCAGGCGCTGAACGCGCTCAAAGCCGCGGTCGAGGCCGCCGTCCAGCGCCGCGCGGAGACGCTGACGGCCGCGGGGCGACGGGCGCGGCTCACGGACGAACGGATCGACGTCACGCTGCCCGGGCGTCCGCTCGCGTCGGGTTGGACGCACGTGTTGTCGCGGACGATGGAGGACATCGCGCAGATCTTCCTCGGGCTCGGGTTCGAAGTCGTCGAGGGCCCCGAGGTCGAGCGCGACCACGACAACTTCGAGCGGCTGAACATGCCGCCGTACCATCCCGCGCGCGACGCGCAGGACTCGTTCTACCTCGGGGGCGAGTGGCTGTTGCGCACGCACACGACGGTCGTGGACGTGCACGTCATGGACTGCCGCCGCCCACCGATGCGGGCAATCTCGTACGGGCACTGCTACCGGCGCGACCCGGTGGATGCCAGTCACTCGCCGATGTTTCAGCAGGTCGATGGGTTCATGGTCGGCGAGGGGGTGCGCTTCTCGGACCTCAAAGGGGTGCTGCTCCACTTCGCCCAGGCGTTCTTCGGACCGGAGACCCGCGCGCGGTTCGTGCCGTCGTACTTCCCGTTCACGGAGCCGAGCGCGGAGATGGCGATCTCCTGCGTGATCTGCGGCGGCCGGGGGTGCGCCGTGTGCAAGCGGTCCGGCTGGCTCGAGATCCTCGGGTGCGGGATGTTTCATCCCCGCGTCCTCGAGATGTCCGGGATCGATCCGCAACGCTATACTGCGTTCGCGTTCGGCATGGGCGTGGAGCGGCCGGCGATGCTCCGGCACCGGATCGACGACATCCGGTTGTTCTATGAGAACGATCTCCGCTTTCTGCGGCAGGTCTGAGGGGAGCGCCGATGCGGGTGCCGCTTGAGTGGTTGCGGGAGTACGTGACGGTGGATGTGGCGCCGGAGGTGCTCGCGGAGCGCCTCGCGGGGATCGGCCTTCCGGCCGAGGAGATCGCGCACGTTGGCGACGACGTGGTGCTGGACCTCGAGGTGACGGCCAACCGGCCCGACTGTATGAGCGTGCTTGGGGTGGGCCGCGAGGTCGCGCTGCTGCTCGGGCAGCCGCTTCGCTATCCCGACGGCTATCCTGATCCGCGGGCGGGCGGCAGGCGGGGAGCGTCGCTGGTTCGTCCGGGCCGGAGGGCCAGCGGAGCGGCCGCATCCCGGCGCCGTCGGACCGCCCCAATGGGGTCGGACGCGGCCGGGGCGCGCGCGACGGCTGAGGACCGGGTGCGGGTGGACGTCGAGGACGCGGTGGGGTGCCCGCGGTTCACCGCCACCGTGATCGAGGGCGTCCGCGTCGGGTCGTCGCCCGCCTGGATGCAGCGCCGGCTCGAGGCCGCGGGCGTCCGCGCGATCAACAACATCGTGGACGTGACCAACTACGTGATGCTGGAGACCGGCCAGCCGATGCACGCGTTCGACTACGACGCCGTCGCCGGACACCGGCTCGTCGTGCGGCGTGCGCGGTCGGGCGAGACGCTGGAGACGCTCGACGAGATCACGCGGGTGCTCGACGACGACATGCTGGTCGTCGCCGACGGCACGCGGCCGGTTTCGATCGCCGGCATCATCGGCGGCGCGGACACCGAGATCGGGCCGCGCACGACGACGGTCCTGCTCGAGGCCGCGTACTGGAATCCTCTTGTGATCGGTCGCGCCGCGCGCCGGTTGGGCGTGCGAACGGAAGCCGGCGCGCGCTTCGAACGAGGCGCCGATCCGAGCGGGCCGTCGCGGGCGCAGATGCGGGCCGCGGTGCTTCTGGCTGAGACCTCTGGCGGGCGGGTGCTCCCCGGAATGGTGGACGTCTATCCCCGGCCGGCGACCCCGAAGACGATCCGCCTGCGGCCCGACCGAGCGGTGTCGGTGCTGGGCGTCGACATCGCTCCCCGCGAGATGGTCCACATTCTCCGCGCGCTCGGATGCCGGGTGACGCCGGGTCGCGCGCTGGCCGTGCAGGCTCCGACGTTTCGGCCGGACGTGGCGGTGGAGGAAGACCTGATCGAAGAGGTCATCCGCGTGTACGGCTACGACCGCATCCCACCCACGCTACCCTCCGGGGACACGACGCCCGGGAGCGTGGCGCCCGCGCTGGCGACCGACCGGCGCGTGCGCGACGTCTTGACACGCTGCGGCCTCGTCGAGGCGATGACGCTGACGCTGGTCCGCGCCGCGCCGGACGCCCGGGATACGGCGCCGCTCGTCGCGATTGCGAATCCGTTGACCCAAGACCACAACGCGCTGCGCCGATCGCTGGTCCCCGGGGTGCTGGAGGCGCTCGCCACCAACGCCGCGCGGCGGATCGCGGATGCGCAGATGTTCGAACTCGGACGTGTGTTTTTACCCGGCGCGGGCGGCGGCCCCGACGAGCGCCGAAGTCTTGCGATCGCCGCGATGGGCCGCTGGCGCGCCGGATGGAACGTGCCGGAGGATCAGGCGCTCGTGGACTTCTATCATCTCCGGTGGATCCTGGACACGCTGCTGGCCGAGCTCGCGGTCCCGGCGCATGAGGTGGCGGGGCTCCGCGAGTCCGGGGAGGTGCAGCGGCCCGCCTCGGCCGGGGGCGGAGACCCGCCGTCGCTGAGCCGCGCGGGTTGGTGGCATCCCGGACGCTTCGCGGACGTCCGGATCGGAGGCCGGCCCGTCGCACGATGCGGCGAGCTGCACCCGGATCTCGCCTCGGTGCACAAACTGCCGCACCGCGCGTATCTCGCCGAGGTGGACCTCGAGGCGTTGTACGCGCTCGCGGCCGGTAGGGGAGCCGACAGCCGCGTGAGCGACGAAATGCCCGTCCCGCCCGTCCCGCGGTCGCTCGTTCCGGCGCGCACGTTCACAGGGCTGCCGCGCTACCCGGAAATCGAACGTGACCTCGCCGTGGTGCTACCGGAGACGGTGCCCGCCGGTCGGGTCGAAGCGATCATTCGAGCGGCGGCCGGACCGCTGCTCGAGGCGATCGACCTGTTCGACGTGTATACCGGCGCGCCGATCCCGCCGGACCACCGGAACCTTGCCTACCGGCTGCGGCTGCGCGCGCCCGACCGCACGCTCGTCGCCGAGGAAGCAGAGGAAATCCTGCAACAGGTCCGAATAGCCCTACGGACGGAGGCCGGGGCCCAGCTCCGCGAGTGACGCGGACCCGGGGGGGAGAGGCGGCCGACGCGATGTCCCGGACCATCATGCTCAACTGGATCGACTGGGTGACGCTGGCGATCGTGTTGGTGTCGGTTCTGCG
>DASQGM010000184.1:0-10394 GCA_035632615.1 bacterium
CCCCCGCCCCCCCCGACGTTCTGCTACGGCCAGACGATGACGATCGGTCCGCTCGGCGCCCCGCCCGTGCCTCCCGGTCCGGCCGGAGCGCCACCCTCCGGCTCGAGGGTCACCTCGACGATGGTGGGAGGCGCCGCCAGCGCCGACCCTTCGGCGATCAGCCGGCCCTCGCCCTGCGCGTCGAGGTGGAGCACGCCGAGCGAGGTCCACGCGCCGTCGTGTCGGACCCATGCCCGATACTGCCTCCCCGCCGGCGCGGGCGCCAGGTGCGACACGGTCAGCACGGCCATCGGCACGCCCGGGCGGCCCCGGTACTGCCCGTGCGCCGCCGGAGGCGCGCTCGGCGTCGCCGTGAGCCGGATCGCCTCCGTTTCGCTCGTGGTCACGAGCGCCAGCGCGCGCTCGTCTCGCTCGCGCGCCATCTGCTCCGAGCGGTATCCGACCCCCGCGGCGCCGAGCAGCGCTGCGACCACCAGCCCGGCCGTGAGCGGGGCGAGCTTGCCCCGAAGCTTCTGCAGGCCGGTGCGAATCCGCGTCTTGGCGGTGCCGAGCGGAAGACGCAACTCCTCGGCGACTTGTTCGTGCGTGCGGTTCTCGAAAAACGCCAGCTCGATCGCCTCGCGCTGGGCGGACGGGAGCTCCGCGAACGCGGACCGGACCGCCGAGCGGACGGACTCGCGCCACGCGACCTCATCCGGCCCGGGTTCGTGATCCGCCAGGCTCGCCAAGTGCAGGCCCTCCGGGTCGTCCGCGACCTGCGGCCTCCGGCCGCGGTGGCGAAGCTCGTTGAGAATGCGGTAGTGGGCGATCTGCAACATCCAGGGCCGGAACGCGCCGCGCAACGGGTCGAACGCGGAGGCCTTGCGCCAGATCGTCAGAAAGACGTCCTGCACGACCTCCTCCGCGGCGGCACGGTCGAGCGTGTGATTGGCGAGGTTGAACACCAACCGGGCGTACCGGCTGTAGAGCGGTCCGAGCGCCTCCTGCCTGCCCGCCGCGAGGTCGCGCATCAGCCGCTCATCGGTCTGGTCCTGTCTCGGTGATCCCGTCCGGAACGCCGTCATCTCAGGTCAACACCACTCCGCCGTCCTGGCCTCGTGGAGACGCGGCGCGGGCCCGCGACCGGCCCCGTTCCGTCCGGCCCGGAGCACCGGCACCGCGGACGGACGCGGCCCCCAAGGTCCCGCGTTCATCTCCAGAGACTGATACACCGGCAGGCGAACGACGGATTGCGTCGCCGTGACACCGTCCCCGCCGGGACCCGCGGGGCGCCGGCGTGCCTCAGACAGGCCGGCGGCCCGCCCAGGACAGGCGGGCCGCAAGCCATTCGGTGCGAACGATCGAGCGCCAACATCCCGCGGCGGCGTCTCCGCGACACGGAGGCGCCGGGGGCGGGACGGATCAGTGACCGCAGCTACACGCGCCGCCGCAGCCGCACCCGCCGGACGACGGCGCCGGGGTCTCCCGCCTGCCCGCCCCCGCTCCGACCATGACGAGTACCGGCGTAAACACGCGCTTCGTCTTCGCTGCGCCGCAGCTGGGGCACGCCGGCACGCCGCGGGACTCGTACTCGGCGACCGTGGCCGTGATCTCGAACTCCTGCCCGCAGGACTTGCACTGGAACACGTACGTCATCGTCTCACCACCACCCTCGTGTCGGTCCGCCCGCGGAGCCGAAGACCGCCCGCCGCAGCACGCTCGCGATCCTCAGTTCGAGCGCCCGCCCGCCGGTTCCTCCGCGTCTTCCCAGACGGATCACAACCGCTGCTTCATGACATACAGCCGGGCATCGGCCTCCCCGATCAGGGTCTCGGGATCGTCCCCATCTTCGGGCCACGCGGCGATCCCCCAACTGAAGCCGAGCGGAATCCGGCCGCCGGTCTCGTCGGGAACGCTGATCGCCGCCGCGCCCAGCCGATCGAGCACGCGCTCGGCCTGCACGTGCGTCGTGTTCGGGAGCAACAGCATGAACTCGTCACCGCCGAACCGGGCCACGAGATCGGTCCCGCGGATCTGCTTCGACAGGTGGAGCGCCACCGTCACGAGCGTGCGATCGCCGGCGGCGTGTCCCATCATGTCGTTCACGCGCTTGAATTCGTTCAGATCCAGGATGGCAACGACCAGGCTCCCGCCGGTGCGCCGCACTCGCTTGATCTCCAGCGACAGACGATCGAGGAACAACCGCCGGTTGGCGAGCCCCGTGAGCGCGTCCGTCGCCGCGAGCGCCTTCAACTGCTCGTGCAGGTTGGCGACCTCGATCGCACCCGCGAGGTACCGGGCCACGACGGTGAGCAAGTTGAGATCGCCGTCGGTAAAGGCGTCGGGCTCTCTGCGATGAGCGCTCAGCACACCGATCGTGCGACCGCGCACGGTCAGCGGTGTATAGATGCCGGACCGAACGATCGGTCCGTGGTGGAACGTCCGCGCCGCCCCCTGCATGTCCGCAACCCGGCGGGGGACGCCGGACTCATAGACGTCGCCGTACACGCCCTTATTAGATGGAACGACAAACCCGAGGTAGATCCGTTGAAGCCCCGACGCCGCGCGGATGACGAACTGATCCGGCGCGTCGCCGAGCAGCGCGATCGCGCAGGAGTCGAAGCCGGTGTCCTCCCGCAGCACCCGCAGGACGTGCTCCAGCAGATCCGGCAGGCTGAGCACCATCGTGAACTCGGACGCGAGACGGGCGAGGAACGCCAACGCTTTGTCGGGCCCGGATTGCGGCGCACGTCGGGGCGCTCGCTTGGATCGAACGGGAGCGTTTCCCACGCTGGGTATCCCTCCGCGCGACAGATCTGCGGTCACAGGAGGTTGCGCAGGACCGCCACCGCGCGGACACCATTGGGCGCATCCTCGAGCACGCCCGCAAGCACGCGAATCCGGCCGTTCCCCCCGCGACGCTGGGGTTCGGTGTGCGGAAGGGGACTCCTGCTCTCGACGCGCGCACCGGTGCGACGTCGCATCGAGAGAGTCTGCATGCAAGGTCGGAGCACGATCGACGCAACTCGACGGGCACCGGGCAGGATCTTCCCCCACCCTCTCGAACACGGCGAGTAGCCTCGCGCGACCGATCTCACCTGGCCCCGGTCTCGGGAACCGTGAGCGACCGCGCCCACGTCACGGGAGCGTACGATGGCGCTGACCCGGCAAGACCTGACCGCGGCTCTTCCCGACCTCGACGGGCCGATCTCCGCGCCGGGCCTCCGCGCGCACGCCGAGATCTGGCGTGATCCGGACGGCATCCCGCATCTCACCGCGGCCTCGGTCGAGGACGCGTTCTTCGCGCAGGGGTTCGTGCACGCCCAGGACCGTCTGTGGCACATGGAGTTCGATCGCCGCCGCGCCGACGGCCGCTGGGCGGAGTACGCGGGCGCCGCGTTCGTCGCCCAGGACCTCTTTTTCCGCCGCCTCCGTCTCGGTACCTCGGCCCGCAGGGACTACGACGCCCTGAACGCGGAGAGCCGATCGGTGCTGGACGCATACGCCGCCGGCGTCAACGCGTTTGTTGCGACGACGCGCGTTCTGCCGATCGAGTTCAGACTGTTGGAAACGCGCCCCGAGCCCTGGACCCCGTGGGACAGCCTGGCCGTCTTCAAGGTGCGGCATGCGGACATGGGCTCGTGGCAGTCCAAGCTCTGGCGCGCGCGGCTCCTCGGCCACCTCGGGCCCGACATGACCGCGTGGCTGTGTCCCGGCGCGCAACCGAATCCGACGCTGATCGTGCCGCCCGGCGCCATCTACCGGGGACCGGCGCCCGATGGCCTCGACGCGTTCACGATGGCCGCGGCGCCGCTTGCGGACATCGAGCTCGGCGGGGGGAGCAACAACTGGGCGCTGTCGGGACGGCGGACGGCATCCGGCAAGCCGCTCGTCGCCGGTGATCCGCATCGGGCGCTCGACGTGCCGAACGTCTACTATCAAAACCATCTCGCCTGCCCGGAGTTCGACGCCGTCGGGTTGTCGTTCCCGGGAGTGCCGGGACTGCCGCACTTCGGCCACAACCGGTTCGTGGCGTGGTGCGTGACGCACGCGATGGGCGACTACCAGGACCTCTTCATCGAACGGTTCCATGCTGACGACGCGAGCCGGTATTGGTTCCGGGGCGAGTGGCGGCAGGCGGAGGTCGTGCGGGAGACGATTCACGTGCGGGGCGCCGCGCCGGTCACCGTGGACGTCACGATCACGCACCACGGACCGGTCGCCCTCGGCGATCCGGCGCGCGGACACGCGATCGCGTTCTGCTACAGCGCCACGGACGGGCCCAATCGGACCTTCGAGGCCTGTCTGCCGATGCTGCGGGCGGTCTCCGCCGACGCCCTCGAGGACGCGATGCGGCCGTGGGTCGAGCCCGCCAACAACTTCGTCTTCGCGGACGTGCACGGCACGATCGGGTATCGCACGCGCGGCCAGATCCCCATCCGGGCCGCCGCGAACGCGTGGCTCCCGGTGCCGGGCTGGGATGGCGCGCACGAGTGGCGCGGGATGATCCCGTTCGAGGAGATGCCCGCCTATCGGAACCCCGACGCGGGCTGGATCGCCACCGCCAACGGCCGCATCGCCGGGCCGGAGTACCCCTACTACCTCGGCCTCGACTTCGCCGCGGACTTTCGAACGCGGCGGGTCATCGAGCGCCTCGGACCGCTCGAGCGTGCCACCGCGGACGACATGGCGGCGGTCCACGCCGACCGCACGTCGATTCCCGCGGGTGACCTGCGGGACCTGCTCGGCACCGTGGCCTCGGCCGACCCCGCGGCTCGCGAGGCGCTCGCGCGGTTGCGCACCTGGGACGGCGCGATGACGCCGGACGCGGTCGCGCCCACGATCTACGCCGCGCTTCGCGAGCGGCTGATGCGCGATCTGTTGGCCCCGCTCCTGGGCCCCCTGGCCCCAGACGCCTTCGCCGCGACGCCCGGCGGCGGCGTCGCGCACGTGGCGCGGCTCAGGACGCGCCTCACCGAATGGATCCGCGGCGACGACCGCACGCTGCTTCCGGCCGGGAGCGACTGGCCGGCGGCGCTCGGCCGCGCGCTCGACGGCGCGGTGGCCGACCTCCGCGCGGCGCTGGGCGCGGACGTCGACACGTGGCGCTGGCACCGAGTCCACGTCACCCAACCGCGCCATCCGCTCACGACGGTGTTCCCGGAGCACGCGGCCGTCTTGAATCCGCCCTCGGTCGGGGCGGGCGGCGACGGAGACACCGTGCAGGCCGCCGCGTTCGTCCCCGGCGCGGGCTACGCGGTCACGACCACGTCGGTCGCCCGCTACGTCTTCGATCTGGGGGACTGGAACAGGAGCGCGTGGATCGTCCCGCTGGGCGCCTCAGGCCACCCCGGGAGCCCGCACTACGCTGACCAGGCGCGGGATTGGATGCAGATCCGCCTCCGCCCGATGCGCTACGACTGGGACCGCATCCGCGCCGACGCCACGCATCACCAGCGGCTCGACCCGGCGCGCTCGTAACCACGTGAGGCTCCGCCGCTCAGCGCCCCGTCCACTGGGGCGTGCGCTTCTCGAGGAACGCCGCGACGCCTTCTTGAAAATCGGCGCTGTTGTAGCAGGTCTTGACCAGGTCGTGGCCCGGATCGTCGGCCAGCAGTCGGTGAACGACCCGCCGCACCGCCTCCTTGCTGACGCGCAACGTCAGCGGCGGCGCGAGCGCGACCGCCTCGGCGATTTCGCGCACGCGGTCGTCGAGGACCTCCGTCGGCACCACCTCGTTCACCAGCCCCCACGCGAGCGCCTCGGCGGCGTCCACCTGGCGGGCGGTGTAGATCATCTCCTTGACCCGCGCCGGCCCGAGCAGTGCCGTGAGCCGACCGTAGTTCTTCATCGACAGGCAGTTCCCCAGCCGGATGATCGGGATCCCGAACCGGGCGTTCTCGGCGGCGATCCGGAGATCGCACGCGACCGAGACGGTCATCCCGCCCCCCACCGCAAAACCGCGCACCGCAGCGATCGTCGGTTTGGTCACGCCCTCCAACCGCCCGATCACGTGATCGATGCGCTCCTCGTAGTCGATCCCGGCCTGGGGGTTGCCGCGGAACGCCGGAAATTGGGCGATGTCCGTACCGGAAATAAACGCCCGGTCCCCGCGTCCCGAGATCACGAGCACCTTGATCCGCCCGTCCCGGTCCACCTCGTCGCAGACCTCGACCAGCCGCTGGTACATCGCCCAGGTCATCGCGTTTCGCTGCTCCGGGCGGTTCACGGTGAGGTAGGCCACCCCGTTCGTCACCTCAAAGAGCATCTCGGGTTGGTCCACGACGGACACACCTCCTGGGACGTCGCGGCGGTTCCCGCGGCGTGAAAACGAGCGGAACCGGTTCAGGCGTCGGGGGTCGAACGAGGGGGGGTCTCGCCTCCGCTCGGAGCCTCCGGACGCGGCTGCGAAGGACGCGGCTCCCCGGAGGAGTCCGGAGCGGCGCCCGGGCCGGTCACGACTTGGCGGAGCAACTCGCCTGCGATGTCGCCGATCGTCACCCGGCCCTCGTCGCCCTGCGCGGTGATGAACTCCTTGACCCGCGCGCGCTCGCGTTCCCGGGCGAGGCGCTTGAGGCTCAGGATCATGCGCCGTTCCTCGGGGCGGATCTCGGTCACGAGGGCCTCGACCGACTGCCCCGCCTGCACGATGTCATCGACCTTCTGCACGCGCTTCTCCGCGAGCTCGGAGATCGGGAGGAACGCGTCCACGTCGCCCAGGCGCACAAACGCGCCGGACGCCACCAGCCGAACGACCTTGCCGGAGACCACCTGCCCCGCGCGGTACGCATCGCCGAGATGCTGCCACGGGTCGGGCAGAATGTGCTTCAGACCGAGCGAGATCCGTCCGGCCTCGCGGTCCACGCGAAGCACCGCGACCGTGATGTGCTGCCCGCGACGAACGACCTCGGACGGATGCTTGATGTAGGTCCACGACATCTCGCTGATCGGCAGCAGCCCGTCCACGCCGCCGAGATCCACGAATGCTCCGAAATCGGTCAGGCGCTTCACCACGCCTTCCCGCACCTGACCCTCTTCCAGCGACGCGAGCACCTCGGTCCGCGTCTTGGCACGGGTCTCCACCATCGCGTTCTTGTGCGACAGGATCACGCGGCCCTTGGGACGATCGACCTCGATGATCTTGAGCGGGATGCTCTGGCCGACCAGCGCCTCGAACTGCCGCCCCTTCGCCTGTGACAGATCCACGTGGCTCCCCGGCACGAACCCGCGCATCCCGAGATCGACGACGAGGCCGCCCTTGACCTTGTCCACGACCATGGCGTGCAGCACGGTGCCGGCCTGGAACGCCTGTTGGATCCGATCCCAGGCGCGCGCCAAATCGGCGCGCTTCTTGCTGAGGATAATGCTGCCCTCGTCGCCCTCGACCTTCATCACGTAGACGTCGATCCGGTCGCCGACCGCGATCCCCTCGACCGTGTCGCCCTGCGCCGACAGCTCCTTCGGGGGAATGAACCCCTCGGACTTGGCGCCGACATCCACGAGGACTCCTTCGCTGTCGACCCGGACGACGGTCCCCTGTACGATCTGGCGTTCCGCCAGCGTGGGCACCTGCGCGAGATCGATCTCCTCCGACTGCGGCCCGGCGGGCCTCTCTTCGGACATCGGATCGTCACCGCCCTCGTTCGACGATCACACCCGCGCCGCGACACTCCGGCGGGGTGTGTAGAAGTTCACCGGCGTAACACATTATGCTTCGCCGGTGGAACAGGCTCTCCTGCCCTTCGCGTGCCGAGTGGCCGCGCTCACCGACCCGCGCCAGTCTCCGAAACGGTCGGCGCCAGCAGGCGGGCGATCTCCTCCGGGATGCGCCGCGCGCGGCCGGTTCGGTCCACTGTCGCATGCACGGTGTAGCCATCGGCCAGGATCTCCCCGTCCGCTTTCCGCACGACTTCATACGCGAACGCAAGCGTAGCCGCCCGGACCTCGCGAACACGCGCCCGTACCACCAGCACTTCGTCGTATCGCGCGGGACGGCGGTACCGGCAGTGCGCCTCGACGACGACCAGCAACCATCCCGCCGCCTCGATCTCGGCGTACGATCGCCCGCGCTCGCGAATCAACTCCGTGCGTGCCGCCTCGAACCAGACCAGGTAGCTCGCGTGGTGGGCCACCCCCATCTGATCGGTCTCGGCGTATCGAACACGGACCTCCAGTTCGGACGCGTGCATCGAACCCTCCTGTAGCGCGCGAGAAGGTTCGACGCCCAAGCGTCGGAGGTCCTCCCCACCATCTACGGATACGGAGGGACGCGTCCGACGGTTCCGTCAGAACCCGCGGCCGCGGAGCCTGGGGTCGAGCAGATCGCGCAGGCCGTCGCCGACGAGGTTGAAGCCGACGACGGTGATCAGAATCGCCAACCCGGGAAACGTCGCGATCCACGGCGCGGTCAGCATGTACGAGCGCCCCGTGGCGAGCATCGAGCCCCACTCCGGCGTCGGTGGGCTCGCGCCCAGCCCCAGAAACGACAGGCCTGCCGTCTCGACGATCGTAAACCCCACCGTCAGCGTCGCCATGACGATGATCGGCGACAGGATGTTGGGCAGGACGTGACGCGCGAGGATCCGCAGCGCGCCCGCGCCGACCGCGCCCGCGGCCTCGACGAACTCCTGCTCCCGGATCGCCAGCACCGCGCCCCGGACGACGCGCGCGAACTGCGGCGTGTAGACGATGCCGATCGCGATCATCGCGTTGGTCAGGCTCGGCCCGAGGATCGCGACGACGATCATGGCGAGCAGCAGGTACGGAAACGCGAGCATCACGTCCACGACCCGCATCACCGCCGCGTCCACGCGTCCGCCGAAGTACCCGGCGACGATGCCCAAGATGACCCCGAGCAGCATCGCGATGCCGTCGGCGATCACCCCGACCACAAGCGCGATCCTGGCGCCGTAGATGCAGCGAGAGAAGATGTCCCGGCCGAACTCATCCGTCCCGAACAGATGGGTCGCCGTCGGTGCCTTGAGCTGGTCGGCGAACGCCTGGTCGATCGGGCTGGACGGCGCGATCTGACGCGCGAACGCCGCGGAGCCGACGACGATGACAAGCACCACGACCCCGACGAGCAGGTTCGGGCTGCGCACGAGCCGCCGCCACGACAGCGCCGCGAGACGCCGCGAGGGCCGGGGCAGCGCGACGTCCGCCATCGTCATGCGTAGCGGATCCTCGGGTCGAGGTAGGCGTACAGGATGTCCACCAGCAGGTTCGCCAGGACGAAGATCGCGGCGGCGATGAGCACGACCCCCTGCACCACCGGGTAGTCGCGCGCCAGCACGCTCGTGATCGCCAGGCGCCCCAGCCCCGGGAGCGCGAAGATCGTCTCGGTCAGCACGGCGCCGCTCAGCAGCAGGCCGAGTTGGAGCCCGATCAGCGTCACGACCGGCAGCAGCGCGTTCCGGAGCGCGTGGCGGCTGACCACCCATCGCTCCCCCACGCCCTTGGCGCGCGCCGTCCGCACGTAGTCGAGATTGAGCACCTCCAGCATCGTCGATCGCGACATCCGCGCGATCGTGGCCATCGATGTGGCCCCGAGCGCGACCGCCGGCAGCACGAGGTGCGCGGCGCTACTCCTGACCAGCGCCGAGTTGCCGGTAAGCAGCCCGTCGACGAGAGGCATGCCGGTGATCCGGTGCCACGTCATGCCCCCGTCCAGCAGGCTCCCGAGCGGCAGCCACCCCAGCAGGCCCCCAAAGACCAGCAACAGGAGGATGCCTGTCCAGAAGATCGGCATCGACACGCCGATCAGCACACCGACCATCGCGCCGGTATCCAACGCGGACCGCGGGTGGCGCGCGGCGAACACGCCGATCGCCAGCCCGAACACGACGGCGAACAGGAGCGCGGCCAAGCTCAGCTGGATCGTCACGGGCAGCGCCTGGCCGATCTCCCAGATCGCGGGCTGGCGTGTGCGGAGCGACGCACCGAAGTCCCCGTGGACCGCGCCGGCCAAGAAGCGCGCATACTGGACGTACACTGGCTGATCCAGTCCGAGTTGATGGCGCAGCCGCTCGAGATCGGCCGCCGTTCCCTTGTCGCCCAACAGAAGCACCGCGACGTCGCCGGGGATCAGGTGCATCCCGAAGAACACGAGGATGCTCACGCCCAGGAGGACCGGGACGAGCTGGACGAGCCGGCGCGCGACGTACTTCAGCATCGTTGCTCACAGACGCCGCGCCCGCAGCCTCGCGAGGAGCCCGTCGGACGTCCCGACGGGCCCCTCGGATCCGCGAGGGCAGCGCGCTACTGGACCGAGACGAGCTCCATGTGGAAGAACATCTGGAGCGGGTTCAGCAGGAAGCCCTTGACGTTCGCCCGCGTCGCCCGCACCTGGTTCGTGTAGTTCATGAAGATCCACGGCGCGTCGTCGTGCAGGATTTTGTTCGCCTGCGCGTAAATCT
>DASQGM010000185.1:0-13638 GCA_035632615.1 bacterium
CAGGACGAAATACTGCCGCGCCACGCCGCCGATCGTGAGCGGCACGATCGCCCCGGCGCGGACCCGCCGTTGCACGGCGTCCCGGCGTCCCGCTGTGGTCATGGCGCGCCAACCGAACCGCGGATCGCCGACGTCGAACACCCGATACGCGTGCAGATACATCTCCAACATGGCGTCGTCGGCGTCCGCGGTCGTCATCGCCGCGGCGTCCCGGAGCAGGCCCGCCGGGATCGCGCGCTCCGGCAGATCGAAATACCGCTCCGCGCCGTCGCGCTTTGCGACGACGAGCGCTCCGGTTCGAAAGAGCAGCGTGAGCGCGTGCGAGGTCGCCTTGGTGCGCGCCTCCGACAGGTCCCATGCGCCTCGGAGGCGCTCCGGGGACGCGAACCCGCGGGCGGGCAACGGGCCCCGAGTCTCCAGCGCCGCCATCATCCGGCGCACGATCGGGCGCAGCGCGGCGAGCTCCGGGCCGAGGCGTTTGCGGAACCGGCGCCGCGTCCCCTCGAACACCGGAAACGCTTCGATCGGAATGATGCACGCTGCGTTGGCCCAATATTCGAACACCCGGCCCCGCCGGCGCAGCGTCTCGAGGCTTCCCGGATCGTACCCCGGCAGGCGTGCGGCCAGCACGAGGTGCTGGTTGCGCTCGACGACCGCGACCGGGTCGATCTGCACGCACTCCAGCCGCTGGATCTTCCTCAGCGTCACGGCGGGGGACGCCCGGCGAACCCGTTCCGACGCGGCCGCACCGTTCAGGTGCTGCGCGTGCAGCAGAAACCGTGCCACCCCTTCCCGGCTCACCGCCAACGGCGTGCGCATCGCCACCCTCCCGAGTCCCGCTATGTGTTGGCAGCGGCACCGTCCGACCCCTGCCGCACGCGGCCGCGACTGAGCCTTGGGGCATAGTGTGGCCACAATGGCCAGGTTATGGGTTGAGGGCCAATCATGGGACCAAACGGGGCCGGGCTCCAGGAGAGCTACAGCCGCTGCAGGTGCGTGTCTTTGAACCCAGTCGGGTACTTGAGACCGAACCCGAGCAGCCGGTCGATGCCGATATGAGCAGTCAGGATGAGCGCGCACGACACGACGAGATGGTGGTGCGTGAGGATACCCACTCCGGCCGCAGCTCCGGCGACGACGTACGTATGGAAAGGTTGTACGTGGCCGCGCCTACTTTCGACCCGGCGAGGTAGCCAAGCATCGACGTGTCGGGCACCAAGAATAGCACGCCAAAGAGAACCCAGCTGCCGCCGTAGGACGCGTACGCCCATACGGCCAGCACAAACGCGGCAATCCCTTCGAGACGGACTAACACATCGGGACGGAGCAGCCTTCCCATGCCCACCCTCCCATCCACGCGCTGAGACTTCGGCGCACCGTGTAGTGCCGCGAGGGCTTCCCACCCGGTCGCCCCGACCACTTGTTTTCGGTAGGAGACTCGTACGCACATCTGTAGGGCCGTGAGTCCTCGCAGTCAGGTTATGATCTAAGTCACAGCGACCGCCGGCGCAGGCGGTGCGGGGACGGACGACCGCTGCGGAGATGCTATAATGAACGCCGGATGGGGCGTTGGGGCGAACGCCGCACCGGGAGGATGCGCATGGCACCTCGATTCCGGGTCGCGATGGCCCAGATCAACACCACGGTCGGCGATTTCGAGGGCAACACGCGCAGGATCATCGAGCGCCTGCAGGACGCACAAGCGCTCGGCGCGGACATCGTGTCGTTCCCCGAACTTGCGGTGCCCGGCTACCCGCCCGAGGACCTGCTCCTCAAGGCTGACTTTATCCAGGAAAACCTCTCCTCCCTGGAAGAGATCGCGAAGCACGCAACCACCACGGCCGCGGTCGTCGGGTTCGCCGACTCCGGCGACCACCTGTACAACGCGGCCGCGGTGCTGCACGAAGGCCGGATCGCGGGCGTGTACCGCAAGATGCGGCTCCCCAACTACGGGGTGTTCGACGAGAAGCGGTACTTCCAGCCGGGAACGGAAAGCCCGGTGTTCGTGATCCACGGTGTCCCGGTCGGCGTAACGATCTGCGAGGATGTCTGGGCGCCGGGCGGCCCTCTCCTTGCCCAGGTGCTCGCCGGCGCGCTCGTGGCCGTCAACATCAACGGCTCGCCGTACTACGCGGGCAAGTGGCGTATTCGCGAGGAGATGCTGAAGACGCGCGCGCGCGACTACGCCGTGGCAATCACCTACAACAATCTCGTCGGGGGCCAGGACGAGTTGGTGTTCGACGGGATGGGCCTGGTCGTCGGACCCGCAGGGATCGTGATCGCCCGAGGGCCGGCGTTCGACGAGGCGCTCATCGTCACCGACCTGGACGTCGAAGCGATCCGGGGCATCCGCCGGTACAACCCGATACGCACGCCGGACGCCCTGCGCGAGGAAGGGACCCGGGCGCCGGTCTACACGCTCTCGACCGCGCGGCCGTCCGCGCCCCGCCCGCCGATCTCCCGCGCGCCGCTGCCCGCCCCGCAGGACGAGCTCGAGGAAGTGTACCGCGCGCTCGTTCTGGGCACGCGGGACTACGTGCGCAAGAACGGATTTCGGGGCGTCGCGATCGGGCTGAGCGGCGGCGTGGACTCCTCGCTCGTCGCGTGCATCGCGGTCGACGCCCTCGGCGCCGCCGAGGTGCACGGCGTCACGATGTCCTCCCGGTTCACCTCCGATGAGAGCCGTCGGTACGCGGCGGCGCTGACGGAGGCGCTCGGCATCCAGGCCCTCGACCTGCCGATCGACACGATCGTCGGCGGATACGAGACGACGCTCGCCGGCGCCTTTCGCGGCCGGGCGCGCGACATCACGGAGGAGAATCTGCAGGCCCGGACGCGCGGCAATCTGCTGATGGCGCTCTCGAACAAATTCGGCTGGCTCGTCCTCACGACCGGCAACAAGAGCGAGATGAGCGTCGGCTACGCCACGCTGTACGGCGACATGGCCGGCGGGTTCGCGGTGATCAAGGACGTGCCGAAGATGCTCGTCTACCGCCTGGTGCGCTGGCGAAACGCCCACGCGGGACGCGAGCTCGTCCCCCAAGGCGTGATCGAGCGGGTCCCGACGGCCGAGTTGCGCGAACGCCAAACCGATCAGGACACGCTCCCACCGTACGAGGTGCTCGACGCGATCCTGGAGCAGTACGTCGAGGACGACCGCTCGGCCGGCGAGATCGCGTCCAACGGGTTCGACCCGGGCGTCGTCGCGCGGGTCATCGCGATGGTGGACCGCAGCGAGTACAAGCGGCGTCAGGCCCCCCCGGGCGTGAAGATCACGCCCAAGGCGTTCGGGAAAGACCGCCGCCTCCCGATCACCAACCAGTACCGGGGACGCCGGCGCCTCCCGAGCACAACGCCTTCCACGGGGTGAAGAAGCCGGGGGGCGCACCCGCCCGCCGCCGCACGTACCGCGCGAGTGTTGCGGGTCGTGCCGTGCCGCGGCGGACGCGAGCCGCCTGATCTCCCGACGACCGTCGCCGTCATCCACCGATGGAGCGAGCAGTGGTACGCGACCGTCCCGCCCCTCGAGCACGCACGGCCCAACCGATCGCGGGGATTGAGCACCCGTGAGGCCCGCATCCCGAGGAAGGCGTCGTCGGTCCAAGGACAACGCCTCCTGGTGGCGCTTCAGGCGCACGTGAATTCCGAGGGGCCCATGCTGATCGCCGGAAGCAGAACGACGCTACGGCCAGTGTCAGATGCCGACCTCGATGCTCTGGCGCGTTGGTTCGGTGACCCAGCGTTTGTCGTCTGGTGGGGCGGCACACCGAAGAGGCGAGAAGAGGTTGCCGAGAAATACCTGGGGGTCGACCCCGCACGGCAGGCCTTCATCGTCGAAGCGGACGGTATGCCAATCGGATACATTCAGGCGTGGTCCGATCAGCCGCCAGACGGCGGTGTGGACATCGTGCTCGTGCCCGAGGCTCAAGGACGCGGCCTCGGCGTCGATGCCGTACGAGCGCTATCAGCGCACCTGCGTGCGGCAGGTTGGCGCCAGATCATCGCAGACCCGGTCGCTCGCAACCGCCGCGCGATCAGGGCGTTCGAGAAGGCGGGATTCATCAAGATTGGGGAACAAGGAGAGCACGTGCTTCTAGCATTCGAGCCGCCTCAAACCGGCTCCGTGTGAAATTTGACGTTCCAAACAAGTTTAGTGTGAAACAAACCCTTCAACCTGACACAACGCCATCCTGAGACCGTCCGTCCAGAGCTACCTGTTCGTCGTCGTTCCACCTCCGTGCGAATCCGGGGGCGTATGACACTCGGTATCGCTGGCGACGTCCACGTGCTCGCCGCGCCGTCTCGCGAACTCTGACACAAGGGCCAGCGCAGGTCCCGCGGGCGGGCCGCCGCCCCGGGGCACCGGCCGGAGGCCTCAGGTTGACGCGTTTTCCGACCCTCCCGTACAATAGCTACGGAGGATTCAGTATGTCGCTGTCCGGCGTACTCCCGCTTCTGCAGCGCAGACGGGAGTTTCTGTTCGTTTCCGAGGAAATCGAGCGCCGCCGACGCCCGTGGGTGACCGGGCCGGCCGGCTCCGCCAAGGCCTGCCTGATCGCCGCGTGCGTGGCGCAGGCCGGGGCGGGGGTACGGGCGTGGGTCGTCCTTACGTCGAGCCGCGACCAGGCGGAGAAGCTCGCCGACGACCTGTCGGCGTTTCTCCCGACGGGCACACACGAGGTGCACGCGCTCGCCGCCTGGGAGACGCTCGGGCCGGAGGATCGTCCGTCCGTGGACGCCGAGGGCGCCCGCCAGCGCCTGCTCGACGCCGTTCGGCGCGGGACCCCGGTCGTCGTCGTCGCCCCGCCCGCGGGCTTTCTCTCCTCGCTGCCCGATGCCGCGAGCGCGGCGGCCGCGCGCGTCTCGCTCCGCGCCGGCGAGCGCGCGCGCCTGGAGGACGTGGTGGCGCGCCTGGCCGCAGGCGGGTACGAGCGAACGGACCTCGTGCGCGCACGCGGCGAGATGGCCGTGCGCGGCGGCCTGATCGACGTGTTCCCCTCCACCGACGACCGGCCGCTCCGCATCGAGTGGACCGGCGACGAGGTCGAGTCGGTCCGGACGTTCGATCCGGACACCCAGCGCACCCTGGCCGTGATCGGCGAGACCACCGTGCTGGCGGCCCGGCACTCACCCTCCGACCGTCTGCTGCTTCCCGAGGCGCTGCCGGATCCGGTCTGCGTGCTGGATGAACCCGCCGAGCTGGAGCGGCAGGCCCGAGCCCTGTACGAGCACGCGGCGGCCGCCTACCGGCGCGCCGTGGAGACCGAGCGGATTCCCGCGGACATCGCGGTCCCCCTCGCCCGGTGGGAGCAGATCGCCGGGGCGCTGGAGGCCCGGCGTACCGTGGCGCTCTCGACGCTCCATCGACCGCCGGCGGGCGGCGCTGTCGAGGTCGGCTTCGGAGCGGTGGAATCGTTCGCCGGCCAAATGGACGCGCTCGTCCAGCACGCGCGCCAGTGGATCGCCGAGCGCCGCCGGATCGTCGTGGCGAGCCGGCAGGGCCATCGGATCGCGGAGTTGCTCGCGGAGCACGCGATCCCCGCCGCGCTCACAGACGCCGTGGACCGGTTGCCCGATCCCGGACACGCGCTGGTCGTGCCCCACCCGCTAACCGAGGGGTTCGCGCTCGACGACCTGACCGTGGTCACCGACAGTGAGATCCTCGGCTGGCACCGGCGGCCGAAGAAGCTCCGGTGGCTCCGCGACGGCTCGCGCCTCGGGAGCTGGACCGAGCTGGCGCCGGGCGACCTGGTGGTGCACGTGCACCACGGGATCGGCCTCTATCGCGGGTTGGAGCGTCTCGCGCTCGGCGACGGCGAGCGCGACTACCTGCACCTGGAATATGCGCAGGGCGACGCGCTGTACGTCCCGACCGACCAGATCGCGCTCGTGCAACGGTACGTCGGCGTGGACGGCCAGGCGCCGCAGATCCACCGGCTGGGCGGCACCGAGTGGGAACGCGAGAAGCGTCGGGTGCGCGAGCGCACGCGCGAGATGGCCCGTGAGCTGCTCCAGCTGTACGCCGCGCGGGAGCGGGCCCAAGGACATGCGTTTCCGCCGGACACGCCGTGGCAGGGCGAGATGGAGGACGCGTTCGCGTACGAGGAGACGCCCGACCAGCTCAAGGCGATCGATGACGTGAAGCGGGACATGGAGACGGCGCGTCCGATGGATCGCCTCGTCTGCGGCGACGTGGGCTACGGCAAGACCGAGGTCGCGCTGCGCGCCGCGTTCAAGGCGGTGATGGACGGCCGGCAGGTCGCCGTCCTCGTGCCGACGACGCTGCTCGCGCAGCAGCACTACACCGTGTTTCGCGAGCGTTTCGCCGCGTTCCCGGTGCGCGTCGACATGCTGAGCCGGTTCCGGAGCCCCAAGGAGCAGAAGGCGATCGTGGAGGCCGCCCGCGCCGGCACCGTGGACGTGCTGATCGGCACCCACCAGCTCCTGAACAAGGCGATCACCTTCCGCGGGCTCGGCCTCGTGATCATCGACGAGGAACAACGGTTCGGCGTCGCGCACAAGGAACGGCTGAAGCAGCTGCGCACCCACGTCGACGTGCTGACGCTCACGGCGACGCCGATTCCGCGCACCCTGCACATGTCGCTCGCCGGGCTCCGCGACCTGTCCGTGATGGAGACCCCGCCGGACGTCCGCCAGCCGATTCGGACGTTCATCCGCGAAGACGACCCCGCGCTGATGCAGGAGGCGATCCGCCGGGAACTCGAGCGCGGCGGCCAAGTCTACGTGGTGCACAACCGCGTGGACACGATCGAGCGGGCCGCCCGCCGCGTCCGCGAGGCGGTGCCGGGGGCGCGCGTCGCCGTGGCGCACGGCCAGATGCCCGAGGCGCGCCTCGAGCAGGTCATGCTGGACTTCCTCGGCGGACGCTACGACATTCTGGTCTGCACGACGATCGTCGAGATCGGCCTCGACATTCCGCGCGTGAACACGATCATCATCGAGCACGCCCACCGCCTCGGCCTCGCCCAGCTCTACCAACTGCGCGGCCGCGTCGGGCGCGCCGACCGGCAGGCGTACGCGTACCTGCTGTACCCGCGGCACGCGCGCCTCACCCACGAGGCGGAGCAGCGCCTCGTCGCGATGCGGGAGTTCGTGGAGCTCGGCTCCGGATTGCGCCTCGCGATGCGAGACCTCGAGATCCGCGGCGCGGGCAATCTGCTCGGCGCGGAACAGCACGGCCACCTCGCCGCGGTTGGGTTCGACCTGTATATGCGGCTCCTGGAGGAAGCGGTCCGGGAGGTCCGCGGCGAGCGGGTCGACGAGGGCCCCGAGACCACGGTGGACCTGGACGTGGAAGCGTATCTGCCCGAGGATTACATCACGGCCCCGAATCAGCGGATGGCGGCGTACCGCCGGTTGGCGGATGCCCGGAGCCTCGACGACGTAAACGCGGCGCTCGACGAGCTCCGCGACCGCTACGGACCGCTGCCGGAGCCGGTACAGACGCTCGGCGGGGTGATCCGGCTCCGCGTCGCCGCCCGCGGCCTGGGGATCGCGGCGATCTCGCGCGATCGGGACGGCGTGCTGCTTCGCCCGGCGGACGCGGACGCGTTCGGCGCGCGTGTGCGCCCGCTGTTGCCCCAGCTCCGGGACGCACGGTGGACCGCGGACGGCGTGCGGCTCCGCGCCAACGGCGGCGGCTTCGCGGAGACCGCGGAGATGATCGGCCGATTTCTCGCGAAGATCGCGGGGGCGGCCCGACCCGGGCAACGGGAAGGAGCGCTTCGGTGAGCACCGACCGGCACGGGTTCGAGGACTTGGTCGCGATCATGGCGCGTCTTCGCGCCCCGGGAGGGTGCCCGTGGGACCGCGAGCAGACCCACGCGTCGTTGCAGCCGTATCTGCTCGAGGAGACGTACGAGACGCTCGAGGCGATCGACGCCGGCGCCGCCGACAAGCTGCGGGAAGAGCTGGGCGACCTGCTGCTTCAAGTCGTCTTCCACGCCCAGATGGCCGCGGAGGCGGGGTCGTTCACGATCGACGACGTGGTCGCCGGCCTCTCGGACAAACTGGTGCGCCGCCACCCCCACGTGTTTGGGGACGCGGACGCCGCGACCGCGGACGCCGTCCTCAAGCGCTGGGAGGTGATCAAGGCCGCGGAGCGCGCGGGTACGACGGAGGAACCCGGCCGCGCTCCCTCCGACGGCGAACCTCAGGACGGCGCGCTCGGAGGTCTCCCGCGCGCGCTGCCGGCGCTTGCCCTCGCGCAGCAAATGCAGGCCCGCGCGGCGCGCGCCGGGTTTGAGTGGCTCACCCTCGCCCAGGCGACGGCGAAGGTACGCGAGGAGCTCACGGAACTCGAGCGCGCGCACGCCGGCGAGCCGCCGGACCGCGTCGCCGAGGAGCTCGGGGACCTGCTTTTCACCGTCGCCAACCTGCCGCGATACCTGGGGCTTGATGGAGAGCAAACGCTGCGGGCGGCGTGCGCGAAGTTTCGCGACCGCTTCGCGCGTCTGGAACAGACGGTGCGCGCGGGCGGCCGGTCGCTTCGCGACTGCCCGCCCGAGGAACTGGCGGCGCTGTGGCGTGCGGTTCGATAAGTTCCTCCAGGTGAGCCGCCTCGTGCGGCGCCGGGCGCTGGCGAACAGCCTGTGCCACGCCGGGCGCGCGACCGTCAACGGGCGCGCGGTGCCGCCGTCGGCGTCGATCCGGCCGGGCGACATCGTCACGGTGGACGTGGCGGACCGGCGGATCCGCGCGCGCGTGCTGGCCGTGCCGGAGGGACGCCGCCGGGACGAGACCGGTCTCGTCGAGATCCTCGAAGACACGACCGCCGGATAGCGGCATCAGCACGAAGGAGGACACGCAGGTGTCGAAAATCGTCGCGATCACGGCCCGAGAGATCTTGGACTCGCGGGGCAACCCGACGGTCGAAGCCGACGTCACGCTCGACTCGGGCGCGACCGGGCGGGCCGCGGTTCCGTCGGGGGCGAGCACCGGCGTCCACGAGGCCCTGGAGCTGCGCGACGGCGACCGCGCGCGATACGGCGGCCTGGGCGTCCGCACGGCCGTCGCGCAGGTCACGATGACCATCGCCCCGTTGCTCGCCGGCCGCGACCCTTCGGCCCAGGCCGCGATCGACCGGACGATGATCGATGCGGACGGCACACTGAACAAGAGCCGCCTTGGGGCCAACGCCATCCTCGGCGTCTCGCTCGCGGTGGCCCGGGCGGCCGCGGCCGATCGCCGGATGCCGCTGTTCCGGCATCTGGCGGAGCTCGCGGGCGCCAGCGCCGGCGAGGCGTTGACGCTGCCCGTGCCGTTGATGAACATCGTCAACGGCGGTAAACACGCCGACAACGGGCTCGACTTCCAGGAGTTCATGGTCGTGCCCGTCGGCGCGCCGTCGTTCGCCGAGGCATTGCGCATGGGTGCGGAGACCTACCATCAGCTCCACCGCATCCTGCTCGACCGTGGGCTGGCGACCGGCGTAGGCGACGAGGGTGGGTTCGCCCCCCGGCTCGGGGGGAACGAAGAGGCACTCGACCTGCTCGTCGCGGCGGTCGCAGAGGCCGGATACGCGCCGGGGCGGGATCTCGCCCTCGCGATCGACCCCGCCGCCAGCAACTTCTTCCACGACGGACGCTACGTGCTGGACGGAGGGCGCACCCGACGTTCGACCGACGAAATGGTCGCGTACTATGCCGGCCTGATCGACCGGTTCCCGATCGTCTCAATCGAGGACGGGCTCGCGGAAGATGACTGGGCGGGGTGGACGGCCCTAACGGAGCGGATCGGGCGCCGGGTGCAGCTTGTCGGCGACGATCTGTACGTGACCAACCCTTTGCGGATCGCGCGGGGGATTGAACAGCGCGCGAGCAACTCCGTGCTCATCAAGCTGAACCAGATCGGCAGCCTCACGGAAACGTTCGAAGCCATCCAGGCCACCCGCGGCGCGGGGTGGACCGCGGTCATCTCGCACCGTTCCGGCGAGACCGAGGATGTCACGATCGCGGACCTGGCCGTCGCAACCGCGGCGGGACAGATCAAGACCGGAGCGCCGGCCCGCTCGGAGCGCGTCTGCAAGTACAACCAACTACTCCGGATCGAGGAGACGCTCGCCGGCGGCGCGCGTTATCCCGGGCGCAGCTCGTTCGCGCACCTCCGCTAGCACCCCGAGAGCGACGGCCGGGAAACGCAACGACAATCGTCCGCCGATCGCGGAAGGAATCTGGGTCGGCGCCAAGAATGTCAAAAAAGCCATGGCCATCGGTCGCCGCACGGGAGGGGCGCCGCGATGGTTCCAGATCTGCGCGGGAAGCGTCGCGGCGGCCCTCCTACTCGCACTCACGTTCATCTACCTGCTGACGACGGCTCACGTCCGGTCGGCGCTCTCGCGCTTTAGCCGCGGCGACGCCCCCCCTCGGTCCGTGCACGGCATCCCGTACGCCGATCTCATCAACCGGGCCGCGTCCGCGCACGACGTCAACCCGGCGGTCGTGGCGGCGGTGGTCGCGGCCGAAAGCGGGTTCAACGCCCACGCCCGCTCGCGCCGCGGCGCGTACGGGCTGATGCAGGTCCTGCCCGCGACGTGGCGCGAGGTCGGCGTCACGCCCTCGTGCGCGCCGCAGACCGCCGCGCTGACCACGCCCCCGTGCATGGACGACCCCGCGGCCAATCTCGACGTGGGTGCCGCCTACCTGGGCCGTCTCATCCGCCGGTTCAACGGCAACCTGCTGCTGGCGCTCGCCGCATACAACGCGGGCGCGGAAACGGTGGAACAGCACGGCGGCGTCCCCCCGTTCCCCGAGACCGCCCGCTATCTGCGCCAGGTGGCGCTCGCGTGGTTCCACCTGCAGCAGGACGGCACGCTCACGCCGTTCTGGCGAGGCGTGCTCCGCTCGTTCGACGTGTGGCAGCGCGCGCGAGCGGCGCTGATAGGCGGTCTGTTGACGCTGGCGCTGCCGCTCCTCTGGGCGGTCCCGCGCCGTGCGGGGGCGATCCGGTGGTGACGCCACGCCGCGCCGCCGATCAACCGGCCCCCAAAGGGGACAACCAGCCTCAGGCCGCGCGCCGGGCCTCCACGTCCCCGTGGCGTCGCGTGGTGGTGGTCGCCGCCGTGCTGGTGCTCGCGTGGTCGACCGGTGCGCTCGGAGCCGAGTACGCGCGGACCTACGCGCTCGCCCGGCAGGCCGCCCAGCTCGACCAGCACCGGCGGGATCTCGTCGCCGCGAATCAGGTGTTGCGCGACGAGATCGGGCGCCTCAGGACCGACGACGGCTACCTTGAGTGGCTGGCCCGCAAGGAGCTCGGCATGGTGCGTCCGGGCGAGGTCGAGTTTCTGATCGTCCCCGCGGGGACGAACGGGGCCGGGAACGGCCGAAGCGCGACCGGACACCCCGGCCCAGATCCTGCTCAAGGATCGCCGTCCACCGAACTCCGCGATCGCACCGTGCGGGACCCGGGCGCCGTGACCGCGCCGGCGCCGGATCCGGGGACGGCCCAGGCCTCGGCGGGCGCCGGGGCGTGGGTCGGTCGTCTGTTGACCCGTCTCGCCTCCCTGCTTGCGACGCTGCGCCTCTAGGCGCCCGTCGATCGACGACGCCGGTCAGCCGACGGGCGTCACCGCGGCCGAATCCTCCTCCCCGGTCCTGATTCGATAGACCTTCTCCACCGGCAGCACGAAGATCTTCCCGTCACCGACCTCGCCGGTGCGCGCCGCGAGCATGATCGCCCGCACGGTCGGCTCGACGAAGTGGTCCGACACGCCGATTTCGAATCGCACCTTCTCGGTGAGTTCGACCTTGACGGTCATCCCGCGATACGTCTCCATGCGCTCGAGCTCGCCTCCGTGTCCTTGAACCCGGCTGACCGACAGCCCCCGCACCTCCGCTCGGTACAGCGCCTCCAACACGTCGTTGGCCCTCTCCGGACGCACGATCGCCACGATGATCTTCATGCCTTCGCCCTCGCCGACTCCAGCTTCGGTTGCGGTGAGATCTCGGGGAGCACCAACACGGTGCCCTCGCCGCCGGTGTACGCTTCCTCCCCGTGCTGGGTCGGATCCATTCCCTGCGCCTGGTCTTGACGGGTGGCGCGCAGCGGCATCACGGTCCCGATCAGCTTGAGGAGCACGAACGTGCCGAGCGCGCTGTAGGCCGCCGCGCCCGCGACCGCCAGCGCCTGGATCAGGAGCTGCTGCGGATTGCCGGCGATCAACCCGTTCTGGACGGTGTTCCACGCCTTGACCGCGAACACGCCGGTCAGGATCGCGCCGGTCGCCCCACCGACCGCGTGCCCGGCGAAGACGTCCAGGGACTCGTCGACCGGCGTCCTGGCGCGCCATTGCATCGCATAGTAGCTCGGGACGGCGCCGAGCCCGCCCATCACGAGGGCCCAGATCGGCGGCACAAACCCCGACGCGGGCGTGATCACGACCAATCCCACGACAATCGCGCTCGCGATCCCGATCGCGGTGACCTTCCCGGTCCGCCGCATGTCGAGCAGCGCCCACACGACCATCGTCCCCGCCGGGGCCAGGAACGTGTTGACGAACGCCAGGGCGGCGAGCCCATTCGACGCCACGGCGCTGCCGCCATTGAAGCCGAACCACCCAAACCACAGCAGCGAGGCGCCGAGCAGCACGAACGGGACGTTCCCCGGCACGAACGCCTGCCGTCCGTAGTCCCTGCGGTTGCCCACCACGAGCGCGGCGACGAGCGCGGCGACACCGGCGTTCACGTGCACGACCGTCCCGCCTGCGAAGTCGAGCGCGCCGAGGGCCCCGAGCCACCCGCCGCCCCACACCCAGTGGGCGATCGGTGCGTAGACGCAGACGATCCACAACGTGATGAACACCAGGTACGCTTGAAACCGCATCCGCCCGATGATGCCGCCCGAGACGAGCGCCGTCGTAATGATCGCGAACGTGGCCTGGAAGGCCATGTAGATCACGGGGGCGATCGTGGGGCTCAACGACTGGCCGGGCGCCAGGTTGACGCTGTTGAGCAACGCCCACCGGAGGTCGCCCAGCACGGCGCTGCCGGGGCTGAACGCGAGCGAGTACCCCACGAGAGCCCACGCGACCAGGGAGAACCCGAGCGTGGTGAAGCTCATCAGGATCGTGTTCAGGACGTTCTTGTTGCCGGTCATGCCCCCGTAGAAGAAGCCGAGCGCGGGAGTCATGAGGAGCACTAGCGCGGTCGCCGTCATCATCCAAGCGAGATCCGCCCCGTTGAGGGCCGGCGTCGTGGTCATGCTACCTCCTCCTCGTAACGGGCGCGGTGGCTGCCTCGCCACGCACGCGCCCAAGGCTCTGGATCGGAGGCGTCCCGGCCTCAGCCCGCCCGGGGGCACAAAAAAAAGGTTCATCCGGCATTTTCGGGAATCGCGGGAAACGCGGCCATCACTTTGAGGAAGAAATAGCCATCATCGCGGTAGCCGTACCCCATGCGCTTGAGGACCTTGATCTTATTGTTGATGCCTTCCAAGAGGCTGGTGTGTAAGGGGTAGCGGCAGTGCGAGATGATCCCGGCGAGCCGGGCTTTGAGATTGCGGGCAAATGTCTTGAGCGGTTCGATGCGACTACGGATGGCCCGCTGGTACCAGTCGGTGAAGAAGCGGGTGGCTGCCGCCCGATATGTGTAGTCCCACAGGTGCTTGAGGTCGTCTTTTAAT
>DASQGM010000186.1:0-4193 GCA_035632615.1 bacterium
GAGGACCCCGAGCCCCGCGTCGATGTCCCGATCTGCGGCGCGGATCCCGCCGGCCGCGCGGCCGCGAGCGGCACAAACGGAGCCGCGCGCCCGGTTCCGCCGGTCGGCATCGCCGGCGTGGCAGAGACGCCGGTCGATCGAGTTGTAGTCCCCTGCGTCGACCCGTTACCCGCCGGCGCCGTCCCGGCGGTCTGTTGCGACGCCGCCGTCTGGACCGATGCGGACGCCGCGGTGTGCACCGCGCCCGACTGAGCCAGGGGCGGCGACGAGACGCGCGCGCCTCCCCCGCCGCCGCGCACGTTGACGTACAACGCGGCGAGCGCCGCGACAACGAGCACCCCGATCAACCAGGGCAGTGACTTGGTGGATTGCCGCGCAGTCATCGCGCCCCTCCCGCGGGTGCGACGTAGGCCGTGGTCGAGATTTGCATCGACAGGATCGGCGTGGACGACGGCGCCTGTCCCTTGTGGGGCTGCGCCGGCGTCAGCCGGAGGTCGGAGATCGCGAGAAACCTGGGAAACGCCTCGATGCCCTTCGCGAACTTGACAAGCGACGCGAAGTCTCCCTCGGCCGCGATGTCCACGCTAAATTGCTGGTACCCGGCGAGCGGCGAGGGCGCGCTCTGTCCGGCAGGCGGTCGCTGGGCCGCTCCTGCCGGTGCCGCCGTGGCCCCGACCTCCCCGGTGATCGAAGGAACCGGCGCCCCTGCCGCTCCTGGCTGCGGCGCGACCGGCGCGACCGCCGGCTTGAGCGCGCTCGGCCTGATCGATCTCAGGTCGACGCCCGACTGGTGCGCGAGGGCGTCGAGCTGCAGGAGCAGGGTCGGGATCTCCTTGGCGGAGGGCAGCTTGCCTTGAAAGGCCTGAATGCTGCTCTGCATGTCGGCGATCTGCTGCTCCAACGCGTCCTTCCGCCCGGCCTGGGCCTGCAGCTGCGTCAGATCCGCCCGGGCGGCCACGAGGCGCGTTGCCAGATCGCCGTTGACGCGACCCCGCGGCACGTACACGAACATGTAGAAGACGACGATGAGCACCAGGAGCCCCATCCCCCACAACATCGCCCGCTCACGCGGTTTAAGGGACGTCACCGCGCCACCCCCTGCTGCGTCTGCGTCGTAACGGGATGCGCGCTCAGCGTGCCGACCACCTCGAACCGCACGACGCCGCGATCACCGATCGAATCCGCGTTGCTGCTGCTCAGATCCACGTTCTGGAAACTCCCGGACGCGCCGAGCTGGACCATGAACCGAGCCACCTCCGGATACGAAAACGCATAGCCATCGAAGGTCGCGAGGCTCGCGCCCGACGTGGCCATCGATGTCAACCAGACGTTCGACGGGATGACCGCCTGGATGGTCTGCAGCGACTCGGCCGCGGGCATCTCGAACGTGAGCAGCTGGCGAAGCACCGCCTGCTGCCCCTGGAGGGCGATGGCCACCTGTGACAGCTGTTGCACCTGCAGCGCGACCGGACGAAGGGCATCGGCCTGCCGCGTGACGTCGTTCATCTGCGATTGGAGCTGCCCGGTGCGGTGAATCAGCAGGAAGCTCCACACCAGGAGAATGCCGACCACCGCGACCGTCGCGCCGATCCACACGTTGCCGCCGGCCGGTGCCGGGCCGGCTCGCCGCCGCTCGGACGCCAGTAGGTTGATCGTGATCATCGTTCGCGCGCTCCTCTCAGGGCCAGCCCCACGGCGACGGCCATCATCGGCCCGACGTCCGCCAGGTGCTCCGGAGGGATGCCCGCATCTACTTGGTGCGTCTCGAACGGGTTGCCGACTTCCACGGGGACGCCGAGCTCGTCACCCAGGTACCGGGCGAGATTCTTGAGCTTCGCCGTCCCACCGGTCAGCACGACCTTGGCGATCGCCTGTCCGCGCGACCGGGCGGTGTAGAAGTCCATGGAGCGGCGCACCTCAGTGAAGATACTCGTGAGCACCGGGAGCATCGCCTCGTGCACGTGCTGCAACACCATGTCCTCCGGACGCTCGCCGTCGACGAAGAGCTGCGCCTGTCGCTCCTTCAGCGTCTGGGCGGCGTCGAACTCGACGCTCATCGCCTCCGCAATCGCCTTCGTGACCGCGTTCCCGCCGATCGGGATGTTCCGGGCCAGGCGCAGGCGGTCACCCTCCATCACGATGATGTCGGAGCTCTCGGCGCCGAGATCGACGTAGACTGTCGCGTCGCCGTGCGACTCGCCCGTGTCGTGGGAGCCGTTCGAGCCGTTTGTCTCGAACGCCCTCACCATGGAGAACGAGGTCACCTCCATGACCGACGACGACAGGCCCACCGCGCGTAGCGGTGCGAGCTGGCGATCGACCAGTTCCTTGCGCGCAGCGACGAGGAGAATGTCGAGCTGCTTCTCCTCGGAGCTCTTGCCGAGCACCTGGAAGTCCCGGCTCACGTCCTGGACGCCGGCCGGCAGGTACCGCTCGGCCTCGAACGCGACCGCGCGCTCCAGCTCGACCTGGGGCATCTCCGGGAGCTTGAGCTCTCGGATGATCACCGCCTCGCCGCCGACGGCTGTGACCACCCGCTTTGTGCGGATCCCTCCCTCGTCGAGCAGCGCGCGAATCGCCGGCGCCAGGAGCGCGGGATCGGTCGCCACCCCTTCCGTCACCGCCCCGGCGGGCGTGGGCGCGAGTGCGACGCGAGAGATCTTGAACTTACCGTCGGCGGGCACGACCTCCACGGCCTTCAGCGTGTGACTTCCGAGGTCCAGCCCTACCGATGTCCGGTGCTTGTGTAGACCCATCGGCTTCTGTCTCCATGACGGACCCATCCCGGGTCCCAGAGTCACTGCGTCCTACGTCGTTGCCGGAGCGTGTCCAAAGTGGAAGAGCGCGTTGTCACGCCTCTGGCACGTCCCGCCAACAGTACCTGATGCCCAAAAGACAGGACAGATAGACGACACGCGGGGTAGATATCCGCCGAACTTTTCGTGGGAATCTCTGTGCATTTATGGAGAAATCCGAAAACTCCCTAGGAACGACGAAACGGAGATGCTTGACGCGAGGTGCGTGGAGCGGGCGTGATCAGTAGGCGCAGGGTTGCCCGCCGGCGGTGACGAGGCACGTCACCTCGCCGCTGGCGCGCACCGTGATTGTCCGCGACCCGGCAGTGTTGCTGATCACGACCGTCTGGTCCGTAGTGTACGCCGAGCCGCCGGTGCTATTGTAGGGCATCCCCAAACACGAGAACAACAGCTGATTCGACGTGAGCGACGTGGTGTTCACGGTCACCCCGGACGGCAGCTGGTCGTTCTCCGCCGTGGACCAGGTGCCGGAGACCGGGAGCGCGCACCGGTTCGTGACGGCGCCCCCGGTCGGCGACAGCGTTTGAACGGCGTACGCCCCGCTCGCCGTCGTGAACGAGACGAGGCTCAGGTAGTGCTGCGTACGGGCGCGCTCCTCCGCGGCGCGGAGATCGCTCATGAGTTGCTGGCCCCCGAGATCGAGGTTCCGGGTCGCTTGGTACCCCGAAAGCAGTGGGATCGCAATAATAATGAGGAGCGCCATGATGGCCAGCGCAACCGTGAGCTCGATCAGGCTGAGCCCGGCGTCCGTGCGGGCGCTCCCCGGCGTGCGCGGCCTCGGCGCCCCGCCGCCCATGCGTCCCATCGCCCGCGCCCTAGAACACTTCCTGCCAGGTGGCGTGGCTGGCCGGCGAGTCGATCAGGCCGGGGAAGTTCGCTGAGTAGTTTCCCGCGACCGGGAAGAACGGCGGCACGATGCCGTTGTTGATCGTGCGCGAGTCGAACGTGATCGCGTTCGAATACCCGCTCACGGCGCAGAGGTTGCTCGGGGGATTGGAGCAGCTCCGGAACGTCCCGATGAACCCCGCGTAGTAGGCGATCTTCCCGCCGAGCAGCGTCCAGTTACCGGGTGAAATCGTGTCGTAGTTGTTGACCTGGATCATCCCGGTGGCCGACATCAGGAACGCGTCCGTCTCCAGGTTCGTCGGCGCCTGGTTGATGTTGACGTTCCCGCCGGCCGAAAAGATGCCGAGGATGTTGTTGGGCTGCGTGCCGCTCGACACCGGCTCCGTCTGGTACCGAAGGTTCTCGTTGATGTTAATGTCCCCGCCGGCGGCCACGGTCATCCCCGTGTTCGACTGGATGCACGAGCCGACCAGATTGGTGTTGTTGCTGTTCTGGCCCAGGTCTGTGCTGTCGGACGGGCACGACGACGAC
>DASQGM010000187.1:0-6323 GCA_035632615.1 bacterium
TCGAATACGCCGGCGCGCCGGTGACGATCCCCATCGACGCGTGGGACGTCGATGTTGACAGCCCGCCAGATCCCCCGCGGAGCGAGCTGGCGGGACTGCAGCGTCGCGGCGAGGAGATCCTCGAGCGCCAAACCGAACACATTGCGGCGTTTGCTCGGGAGTTCCAGAAGATCGACGTGGCCAAAGCCCTGCGGCAATCCTGACGTCTGGATCGACCGCGGCGCCGCACGGCTGGCGCCCATCGACGTGTCGGGGAGGCGGGCGTGGACGTGGTGGCACGGGTTCGGGCGATCGCACGGTACCCCGTGAAGTCGATGCGGGGCGAGTCACTCGAGACAGCCTCGCTCACGCTGCGGGGCTAGCGGAGGACCGCCGCTACGCGTTCGTGCAGGCCGCTTCTCGGAGCGCGTTTCCATGGCTGACCGGTCGGCAGGTGCCGGATCTGCTGCGGTACCGGCCGCGCCTCGAGGGCGCGTCTGACCCCTGCGTGTGGGTGACGACGCCCGAGGGTGCGACGATGCGGGTAGACAGCGAGGAGCTTCGGCACGAGCTTGAGGTCCGGTCAGGCATCCCTCTGTATCTCATGCGCGACCACCGAGGGAACTACGACATCGCACCGGTCTCCATCATCGCGTGGCAGACCATCGTGCGCATCGCCGAGGGAAGCGGTACGGTGCCCGAGCCCCGGCGATTTCGACCGAACCTGCTCGTCGACCTCAGCGACGGCCGCGCCTCGGGGGAAATGGCGTGGGTCGGGCGCGTCCTGCGCCTCGGCGACCACGCACGCGTGGCGGTGACCGCACCCGACAAGCGCTGCGCGATGATTACGTTCGAATCTGACACGAGCGACGCGAGCCCACAGATCCTGCGCTGGGTGGTGCAGCAGCACGGGGGGACGACCGGCGTCCACGGGACGGTGCTGACCCCCGGCGACGTGCGCGTCGGCGACCCGATCGTGCTGGAGGCATGAGAGGAGCCGGTTTCCCACCTCCGCTATAATAGGGAGGTGACAATCCCTCATCCTTCTACGGCCGCGCCCGAGCCGTCTCCGAACGGCGACGTGGCGGGAGTGACGTCGGGCTCGGGGCTCGCCGAGAAGCTCGCCGCGCTCCCGGACCAGCCCGGCGTCTACCTCATGAGGGACGGCGCCAGCCGGGTGGTTTACGTCGGCAAAGCGACGTCGCTCCGCTCGCGGGTGCGCCAGTACTTCCAGCCGGGACACACCGACAGCCCGCGGATCCTCCATCTCATCTCGAAGATCCGCGACGTCGAGACGGTCGTCTGCGCCAACGAGGTCGAGGCTCTCATCCTCGAGGCGACGCTGATCAAGCGCCACCGCCCGTGGTACAACGTGCGGATGGCCGACGACAAGGCGTATCCGTATCTGAAGCTGACGAGCGAGCCGTTTCCGAAGATCGTGATGACCCGCAAGGTCGTGCGGGACGGGGCCAAGTACTTCGGGCCGTACCCCTATCACGAGCCGAAACTGATCGGGCGAACGATCCGGCTGATCCGGCGGTTGTTCAAGCTCCGCACGTGCAACCTCGAGATCGACGGTACGCTGCCGCGGCCGTGCCTCGACTACTACATCGGGCAGTGCAGCGCGCCGTGCGTGGCGTGGGGCGCGACGGCCGAGCAGTACGCCGAGCTGGTCCGCCAGGCCGGGGAGTTCCTCGAGGGGAAGCAGGAGGGCTTGCTCGACGGCCTGCGCGGCCAGATGGAGGCCGCCGCGGAGGCGCTCGACTTCGAGCGCGCCGCGCAGCTGCGGGATCAGCTCCGCGGGATCGAGGCCCTCGGCGAGAAGCAGCGGATCATCTCCGCCGGCGCCGAGGATCGGGACATCCTCGCGCTCGCCCAGGACGGAGACGAAGGATGCGTGCAGATCTTCTTCATCCGGGCGGGCCGGTTCGTCGGTCAGGAGCACGTAATGCTCCAAGGCACGCGGGGCGTGTCGTCCGCGGAGACCCTGTCCGCGTTTATGAGCCAGTTCTACGAGGCATCCTCGTCGCCCCCGCCGGAAATCCTCGTCCCCGAGGCGATTGCCGACCGCGAGGTCATCGAGCGGTGGCTCAGCGAGCGGCGGGGCGGTCGTGTCACCATCGCCCAGCCGCAGCGCGGGGATCGGGCGCGCCTCGTCGCGATGGCCCGGGAGAACGCCGCGCTGCACCTCTCCCAGGAGCGCGCCCGCCGCGGCGACCAGGTGGGCCCAGGCGCGCGGGAGCTGGCTGGCCTCCTCGGCCTGGACGCGCCGCCGCTGCGTATCGAATGCTACGATATCAGCAACTTCCAGGGCGGCGAGTCGGTCGCCTCACTCGTCGTCGCGGAGGGTGGTCGGCCGAAGAAGCGCGACTACCGCCGGTTCCGGATGAAGTACACGGAAGGGCCCGACGACGTGGCGATGATGCGCGAGGTGCTGGAGCGCCGGTTCGCGCAGGCGAGGCAAGAGCAGGAGCGGCTCGACCGTGACGAGCCGATTCCCGTGAAATGGGCGGCGCTGCCGGACCTGATCGTGCTCGACGGCGGGCGGGGGCAGCTCGCCGCCGCGCGCGACGTCCTGTTCGAGTACAATCAGTCGATTCCGGTGATCGCCCTCGCCAAGCAGCAGGAGCTGATCTACGTGCCCGACCTGTCGGAGCCGCACGCGCTTCCGCGGGATTCGCAGGGGCTGCAGCTGCTACAGCGGCTGCGGGACGAGGCGCACCGGTTCGCCAATGCGTATCATCAGACCCTGCGGGAGCGCCGGATCGTCTTCTCGGTCCTGGACGAGATTCCGGGCGTCGGCGAGCGCCGGAAGAAAGCGCTGATCCGCCGGTTCGGCTCCGTCCGCAACGTTCGGACCGCGACGGTCGAGGAGATCGCCGCCGTCGAGGGGATCGGCGCGAAGGTCGCGGAGCGCATCCACGCGTTTCTGGCAGAGCACCCGGTCCCGCATGGCCCCGCGTGACGCCGGCGGGCGTCGCCCGCCGGGCGGTGCGTGGCTCGCCGATCCCGGTCCCGTCACGCTCGGCGCGACGTTTCGGACGGTGTTCTGGCTGGCGCCGGCCGCGGCCGCTCCCGGGCGCCCGGTGACGGCCGACATCGTGTTCGATCCCCGCATGGTCTACTGCGTCGCGGTCGAGCCGGCTCCTCCCGGCGCGCCGCCCGTGGCCTGCGACGTTGCGATCGCGCTGGGCCGCGTCACCGCGACGATGACGGTCCCAGAACAGCAGGGCGCCGCGCCTCCGGACCGCCTCGCCGTGGCGACCGTGCAGTGGCGTTGCGTCGGCGAGGGAGAGACCCGGGTGGAGACACGGCTTCGGAATACCGCCCTCGGGGCGTCGTCCGGGCTGATCATCGTGCAGCGCCCCCGCGGGTGACATCGGCGCGTCGCGCACGCCCGGGCGCCCGGCGATCGGAGGCGATGTGATGACACGCTCCGCTCAAATCGACGCGCTCCTGGGCGAGTATGCGCATGGGCCCGACCTGATCGAGGCCGCCCTTCGGGGTCTGTCGGAGGAAGAGGTACGATTCTCGCCGGGCCCGGGGCACTGGAGCATTCACGAGAACATCGTCCATCTGGCCGACACGGAGTTGGTGTACGCGGCGCGCGTCCGGTACCTCGTGGCCGAGCCCGAGCTCATCCCAGCGTCGTTTCGGGGGTTTCATTGGTCCACCGCACTCGCCTATCCCGCACAGTCGCTCGAGGATGCACTCCACGTGTTCCGCGCGGTGCGTACGACGACCGCGCGCTACCTCCGCGCCCTGCCGCCGGAAGCGTGGGCACGCATGGGGCCCCATTGGGACCAGGAGGGCGCCGGCGCCGAGCCGCGACGGCTGTCCGTCGCCGACGCGGTCGCGGCGTTCCGCGATCACGTCCACTACCACTTGCGCACGATCGCCAAGCGTCGCGGCCAATTCACCGTGTCCCGGGGCCGGGCGTAGCGCGCCGGCGCGCGCATCGAGAGCTAAGCGTCGATGCAGAAACCCACCGTGTGGAACGCCGCCCGCAGCGCGGCGGCGTCACGGGCCACGGCCGCGGCGGGCTCGCCTCGCAGGAGGGGGCGCGCCATCAGCCGGGCGACGTGGGCCATCTCGGCCGGCCCCATGCCCCAGCGGGTGACTTCCTGGGTACCGAGCCGCAAGCCGTTGTAGTCTCCCGCGACCGCGGAGATCGGAAGCGGGATCCCGGTAGCAAGGATGTTCGCCGGCTCGAGCCGGCGGGCGGTCGTCGTGCCCCCGCCGAGCGGTCGCGCGTCGACCGCCACGTGGTGGGAGCGGGTGTAGCCCATGCGGTCCCCCAGCACCGCGAATCCCTCGGCGCCGAGCGCGGCCGCCAGCGCCTGCGCGTTCTCGACGCAGCGGCGCGCATAGGCGGGGCCGTGGGCCAGCAGGTCGGCCTCGGCGACCGCGAGCGCCGCGATCCGGCCGAGATCGGTGTTGGCGGAGAGCCCGGGATAGGCGATCCGGTCGAGCCGCTCCGCGATGTCGGCGTCGTTCGTGAGGACAAGGCCGCCGGGCGGTCCGCCAAACGACTTGTACGTCGACATCGTGAGCACGTCCGCCCCGTGGTCGAGAGGCGACGGGAAGGCGCCGCCGGCGATCAGGCCGGCCACGTGCGCCGCGTCGAACATCACCCGCGCCCCGACGTCGTCGGCGATCCGGCGCACCGCGGTCAGGTCGTAGGGGAAGAGCACGAGGCTCGCCCCGACCAGCACGATCGCGGGCCGGATGTCCTTGGCCCGGCGCGCCAACCCGTCGAGATCCACGTTCATCGCCGCCGGATCGAACGGGATGTCGTGAATCGCCAGGCCGTAGAGACCCGCGGCGCCGTGGGCGTGGTGTGTGGCGTGGCCAGCCGCGGACTCGGGGACCACCATGACCGCATCGCCCGGACGGGCGAGCGCCATGAAGGCGTAGAGGTTGGCGAGCGACCCGCTGAGCACCCGGATCTCTGCGAACGCGGCATGGAACAGGGTGCGCGCGAGTTCGGCCGCGACGACCTCGATCCGCTCCGCATCCGCGAGCCCCGTCTCGTACTTGTCACCCGCGTACCCGAGGCTCGGCCGGGGTCCCAGCGTGCTCCCCATCAGGGCGCGCGCCCGCGGACTCATCACGTTGGTGGCGGCGTTGAGGTTGATGCATTCATCGTCGGTCCACCGCTCTTGACGCCTTGCCCAGTGCTCCACGCGGGCGACGAGCGCGGCGGGATCGAGCGCGGCGGCCTCGCCGGCGAGCCGGGCGTACCAGGCGTCCACAGCCGATGGCACCCACGGTCGACTCCGTGACGGGCGCATGCGGCGCTTCTCCCGCGCGTCAGTCATCTCAGGGGTGTTCCTCGCGCTCGACGGGATCTCGATCCTTGCCGAGGCTGGCCGGCCGGTCCCAAACGATCGCCCACTCGCCCGGCACGCGGAGCGTTGCGGCCCCTTCGACCGCGAGCGGCGGCCGGGGCTGGTACGCCTCGTCCAGGAGGAACGCCCTCACGAGCCGCACCTCCAATGGGGCCGCCGGGAGCGCGATCGCGCGGATCGCGATCGCGCCGATCGCACCCTCCGAGACGCCCGGGGGCAGCTTCACCGCAGTGCTCTCCGCGTCCTCGCCTTCAAAGGCCAGGTCTGGGCGACCCCACGCGGACGTGTAGCAGTTTTCACCGATCCACACGGCTGCCTCGAGGGGGCCGGTGTCCGGGGTGAGCCGCTTCCACTGCAGGAACAGGTAGGCGCGCGGGTCGGCCGGGGCGGGAGAGCGTGGGTCGGCGACCGGCTCCAGCGCGACCTGCCGCGCGACCTCCAATGCGCTGACCCGGTATGTCCATGGGAACCGATGCATGACCCCTTCCCGTGGTTCGTCCACGGACTGGACCCACGCCGGCGCCAGCGCGGCTCGAAACGGGCACGACACCTGGTCTGTGACCATCCCGTGCCGCCCGGACACCTGCAGCACGGGGTGCCCGCCGAGGGCGCGGGTTCCGCGAAACGGCAAGGCTCGGTGGCCCGGGCCCTGGTACTCCTCTCGAGCGATGTTGCCGGACGGGTCCCACAGCGCCCGGTACACCCACTCGATGTCCGCGGTGTGCCCCCACTTCGCGAGCAGCCCCGTGAGGTCGGTCCCGGCATCCTCGTGGCTGAAGACGACGTGGTACTCGACACCCCGGCATGGGCCGGTGGCAGGATCACCGGCGCCCGTCCCGCCGCGGGGATCGTCCGCCGGGCCCGGTACCGTGATCAGGCGATAGAAGAGGAGCAGCGGCGTGTCGGTCGAGACGCTGTCGAGCGGCCCGTCCATGGCCCGGTAGTGGAGGATCGGTGCGTGCCGCCAGGGTGCGCTCGCGGGGTGGTCTTCCG
>DASQGM010000188.1:0-10566 GCA_035632615.1 bacterium
TCGTTGTGCCGGTCGCGGGGTGCCGTTGACACTAGCGAACGCGGGTACTATAATGCTCGCAATTACCCGGACGGCGCTCGCCGGACCGGGTACCCCCGGAGGACCTGCGCGGAGTGGCCTTGCTGGATGATGTCGCCGAAGTGTTGATCCGCGAGGACGAGCTTCGCGCTCGGGTCGCGGGTCTCGGCCGACGGATCAGCGAAGAGTACGAAGGCAAGACCCCCCTCCTGGTCGGCATTCTGAAAGGCGCCTCGATCTTTCTCGCCGACCTGATCCGTCAGGTCACGGTCCCGTGCATGCTCGATTTCATGGCGACGAGCTCGTACGGGACGGGAACGGAGAGCAGCGGGATTGTCAGGATTCTCAAGGACCTCGATCAGACCATCGAGGGGCGGCACGTGATCATCGTCGACGACATCATCGACACCGGCTTCACCATGGACTATCTGCTCGAGACGTTGAAGGCGCGCTATCCCGCGAGCCTCCGCGTCTGTGCCCTGCTCGACAAGGTCACGCGTCGCCGGCGTCAGGTGTCCATCGACTATCGCGGGTTCGAGATCCCCGACAAGTTCGTGGTCGGGTACGGGTTGGACTACGGGGGGATCTATCGCAATCTCCCATTCATCTGTGTCCTGAAGCCGGAAGTGTATACCTGAATCCCCGCCGCCGCCCCCGTCAGGGAGCGGCGGCGGCGCAGTCCGGACGATCGTGGAGACCACAGCAAGGAGGTGACCCGCGTGGAGTTTATCGGCAAGGGGCGGCCGGCCCGCCGGACCTACGGATTCGAGGAGATCGCGCTCGTGCCGGCGTCGGGGACGATCGACCCCGAGGACGTGGATCTCTCTTGGGACGTGGCCGGTCGCAGGTTCCCGCTGCCGGTGATCGCGTCGGCGATGGACAGCGTCGTGGACGTGCGGTTCGCGATCGCGCTGTCCAAGCTGGGCGGGATGGCGGTGCTCAACTGTGAGGGCATTCAGACCCGATACGAGCGTCCCCAGGACATCCTGGACCGGCTCGCGGAGGCGACCCCGGACCGTGTCGTCGCGGTGATGCAGGAAGTCTACCGGGAGCCCATCAAGGACGATCTGGTCGGGCGCCGGGTCGAAGAGATCCGCAAGGGCGGGGGGGTACCCGTCGTCTCGACGACGCCGGTGTCCGCCTCGCGGCTCGGGCCGCTGGCGGCGGAGGCCGGCGCGGAGCTGCTGCTCGTGCAGTCCACCGTGATCACCGAGCACCATCGCAGCGAGCGCGGGCGCACCGTGTCGCTCCGCGAGCTCACCGCGAAAACACGGATCCCGGTCATGGCGGGCAACTGCGTGTCCTACGAAGCGGCGCTCCAGCTCTTCGAGGCCGGCGTCGCCGCGGTGTTCGTCGGGGTCGGCCCCGGCGCGGCGTGCACCAGCCGCAAGGTGCTCGGCGTGGGGGTCCCCCAGGCGACGGCGATCATGGATGTCGCGGCGGCCCGGGCGGAGTACGCGCGCCGCACCGGACGGCACGTGCCGATCGTCGCCGACGGCGGCATCAGCGTCGGCGGCGAGATCGCGAAGTCGATCGCGTGCGGCGCCGACGCGGTGATGCTCGGATCGCTGTTTGCCCGCTCCGAGGAGGCCCCCGGCCGGGGGTTCCACTGGGGCATGGCCACCCCGCACGCGGCGCTGCCGCGCGGGACGCGGATCGCCGTGCGCACGACCGGGACGCTGCGTGACATCCTGCACGGTCCGGCGCGGGTGGACGACGGTTCGCAAAACCTGATGGAGGCGCTGCGGACGGCGATGGGAATGTGCGGCGCGCGCACCGTCCGGGAGATGCAGGAGACCGAGGTGATTATCGCGCCCTCCCTCGTGACGGAGGGCAAGACGATGCAGATCGCGCAGCACGTAGGACAGGGGCGCTGATGCCTGGGGCGCAGGTCACGCGAGCGCGGCCAGGCGGGTATCCGCGGGAGCGCGCCGTCGCGCACGCGATTCCGCCGGTGGACGACCTCGTGATCGTGCTCGACTTCGGCGCCCAGTACAGCCAGTTGATCGCGCGCCGGATCCGAGAGCTCCGCGTGTACAGCCTGATTCTGCCGTTCGACACATCCCTCGCGGAATTGCTGGCGCTCAAGCCGAAGGGGATCATTCTGTCCGGGGGACCGGCGAGCGTCTACGATGAGGGGGCGCCTCGGTGCGACCCCGCGCTGTTCTCGGCCGGGGTGCCGACGCTCGGCATCTGCTACGGCATGCAGCTCATGGCGCACGCGCTCGGCGGCGAAACGGGTCCGGCGGCCCGGAAGGAGTTCGGGCGGACGAGGCTCTTCGTCGATGAGCCCGACCGCGGCGAGGGCCTGTTCCGCGGGCTGGAGCCCCGGCTGATCTGCTGGATGAGCCACGGTGACACGGTGCGCCGGCTGCCTCAGGGCTTCGAGACCCTCGCCCACTCGGACCATACGCCCCACGCCGCGGTCGCTGACCACGGCCGCCGCCTGTTCGGGCTGCAGTTCCATCCCGAGGTCTCGCACACGCCGTGGGGGACCGAGGTCCTGCGCAACTTCGTGTACAACGTCTGCGGCTGCGCCCCGTCGTGGACGATGGCCTCCTTTGTCGAGCAGGCGGCCGGCGAGATCGGCGCGCAGGTGGACGGCGGCCGCGCGATCTGCGCACTGAGCGGCGGCGTGGACTCGGCCGCCGCCGCGGCTCTGGTGTTCCGGGCGATCGGCGACCGCCTCACGTGCGTGTTCGTGGACCACGGGCTGTTGCGCCTCGGCGAGGCGGAGCGCGTCGTCGAGGTGTTCCGCGACCACTTCGGCGTGTCGCTCGTCCACGTCGACGCCCGCGCCCGCTTCCTCGACCGGCTGCGGGGGGTCACCGACCCCGAGCGCAAGCGGGTGCTGATCGGCCAGGAGTTCATCACCGTGTTCGCGGAGGAGGCGGAGCGGCTCGGCCGTCCGGAGTTCCTCGTGCAGGGCACGCTGTACCCCGACGTGATCGAAAGCGGGACGCGCACGGCGGCGCGGATCAAGACGCACCACAACGTCGGCGGGCTCCCCGAGGTGATGCCGTTCCGGTTGATCGAGCCGTTCCGGACGCTGTTCAAGGACGAGGTGCGCGTCGTGGCGCGGACGTTGTCCCTGCCGGACGAGATGGTGGCGCGTCATCCGTTTCCCGGGCCGGGCCTTGCGATTCGGGTCATCGGCGAGGTCACCGAGGAGCGCCTGGCGATTCTCCGGGACGCCGACGCGATCGTCACCGGGGAAATCCGCCGCGAGGGGTTCAGCCGCGACGAGTGGCAGGCGTTCGCGGTGCTGCTGCCCCTGCATACCGTCGGCGTCGCCGGCGACGCGCGGACCTACGGACACGTCGTCGCGGTCCGCGCCGTGACGAGCGAGGACGGGATGACGGCCGACTGGGCGAGGCTGCCCGCGGACCTGCTCGAGACGATCAGCAACCGGATCACGGGCGAGGTGAAGGGCGTCAGCCGCGTCGTCTACGACATCAGCAGCAAGCCGCCCGCCACGATCGAGTGGGAGTAGCCCCGTCCGCAGACGAGCGCGGACCACGCTCGCGCGGGACAAGCGGGACAAGTAGTAGACTGGTAGCGCCATGACATCCGCGATCGACCTCGAATCCCTGCTCAACCCGGCCCAACTCGACGCCGTGCGCCACCCCGGCGGTCCGCTGCTGGTGCTGGCCGGCGCCGGCTCCGGGAAGACGCGCGTCCTGACGTATCGGATCGCGGGGCTGATCCACGACCGCGGGGTCGCTCCGTCGCAGATCCTCGCGGTGACGTTTACCAACAAGGCCGCCGGCGAGATGCGGGAACGCCTGGTGCGCGTCCTCGGCCCGGGGGCGGCCCGTGCGCTGTGGATTGGGACGTTCCATTCGATCGCGAGCCGCATCCTCAGGATCTCCGGAGCCCCGCTCCGCCTCGACCCGCGGTTCGTGATCTACGACACCGACGACCAGCGGTCGCTGATGCGCGAGATCCTCCGCTCGTTCGACGTGGACGACCGCCAGTTCCCGCCGTTCGCGGTGCTCGCCGAGATCAGCCGGGCCAAGAACGAGCTCGTGGACCACGTCGCCTACGTGATGCGCGCGGAAACCCGTCGGGAAGAGGTGATTGGGAAGCTCTACGCCGCCTACGAGCGCCGGCTCGACGAGTGTCATGCGCTGGACTTCGACGATCTGCTCGTCCGCACCGTCCAGCTCTTTCGGGATCACCCCCAGGTGCTCGCGGAGTACCAGACACGCTTTCTGCACGTGCTGGTGGACGAATATCAGGACACGAACCACACGCAGTACGTGCTCGTCAACCTGCTGGCGCGGCGGCACCGCAACCTGTCCGTGGTCGGCGACGACGATCAGGCGATCTACCGGTGGCGGGGCGCGGACGTGCGGAACATCTTGGAGTTCGAGCGCGACTACCCCGAGGCCAAGGTCGTCACGCTCGAGCAGAACTATCGATCCACCCAGCGCATCCTCCGCGTCGCGTCCGCAGTGATCCGGCACAATCCCCACCGGCACGAAAAGACGTTGTGGACCGACAACGCCGAGGGCGACGCGGTGGCGCTGTATGAGGCCTGGGACGGCTACGAGGAGGCGCGGCACGTCGGGGAGCAGGTCAAGCGCCACACCGCCGCGGGCGGACGCGCGGGCGAGATCGCCGTGCTGTACCGCACGCACGCCCAGTCGCGACAGTTCGAGGAGATGTTCCTCCGCCTCGGCGTGCCGTATCGGATCGTCGGGGGGCTCCGGTTCTACGAGCGCGCGGAGGTCAAGGACATGCTCGCGTACCTCCGCGCGGCGTACAATCCTGCGGACGAGGCCAGCCTCCGCCGCGTCCTGAACGTGCCCCGCCGCGGCGTCGGCGACACGACCGTGCGCCGGCTCGAGACGTGGGCGCGGGACGAGGGCGTGTCCTTTTGGGAGGCGCTCCGGCGGGCCGGAGATGCCGGCGTCGCCGCCGCCGCGCGCCGCGCCGTGGAGGAGTTCGTCGGGGTCGTCGGGCAAATCGCGTCGTACGCCGCCGATCACCCGGCGCGCGAGGTCCTGGGCCGGGTGCTCGATCTCACCGGTTATCGCCGCGCGCTCGAGGCCGAGGGGACGGACGAGGCGTACGCCCGGTTGGAGAACCTGGATGAGCTTGCCGCGGTCGCCCGGGAGGTCGAGGAGATGACCGGGGACGCGTCGCTCGAGGCGCTTCTACAGCACCTCGCGCTGATCACCGACGCGGACACCATCGACGACCGTGCGGACCGCGTGACGCTGATGACCCTGCACAGCGCGAAGGGGCTCGAGTTCCCGGTCGTGGTGCTCGCGGGGCTCGAGGAAGGGTTGTTTCCCCACGCCCGGTCGCTCGAGGACCCCAAGGGGATGGAGGAGGAGCGCCGGCTCTGCTACGTCGGAATGACGCGCGCCCAATCCCGCCTGCTGTTGACCTACGCGCGGCAGCGGACCGTTTACGGCACCTCGCGGCCGAGCCTGCCGTCACGCTTTCTCGCGGAGATCCCGGACGACGCGATCGATCGGGGGACCTCCCCTCGCACGGCCACGAACGAGTGGCCGGACGAGGACCGCCCGATCCCGGAGGTCGCCCTGGGAGACGTCGTGCGGCACAAGACGTTCGGCACCGGCCGGGTCCTGGAGGTGGACGGGGACGGGCCGCGCGCGATCATCACGGTCCGGTTCGACTCCGTGGGGACGAAGCGCCTCGCGCTCGGGTACGCGCCCCTGGAGCGGGTGTCACCCGCGCCGTAGCCGAGGCCTCCGGCACGGCCGGTCCGCGCGCCCCGGCGGGAATCTCCGATCGTCCGGGCGAATACCGCGGGTGCGAACACGGCCGGCGGCGCGTCCGTGGTCCGAGGCGGGAACGGTTCGTCCGGCCCCGTTGCCGGGAATGTAGAGTGGAGGAGGACCCGCGACCGTGCGAGCCATCGTTCTGACCTGCCTGATCGTGAGCTCGCTGCTCATGCCTCCCTGGATCGGGGCGGCGACCGCCCCGCACCCAAGCCTGCCGGGCCTCCCCAATCCCAAGGTGCTGGTCGGCCAGATCGGACACGTCGGGGGGGTGTTCCTGGACTCGCAGCAGACCGATCCGTCGACGTTCAATCCCATCCTGGCCAACTCCACGGCGTCGACCGGTCCCCTCGGGTACCTGTTCGACGGCTTGGTGGAGGCCAACGGGAAGACGACCGACATCGAGCCGGGGCTCGCCGAGTCGTGGACGGTCAGCAAGGACGGCCGGACCTGGACGTTTGTCCTGCGGCAGGGGCTGCAGTGGGACGACGGCACGCCGCTGACCGCGGACGACATCGTGTTCACGTTCAAGGTGATCTACGACAAGAAGATCCCGAACAGCGCCGCTGACGTGCTCAACGTGGCGGGTCACCCCATCGAGGTCACCAAGATCGACGCGCGGACGATCCAGTTCCACACCGTGCAACCGTTCGGTCCGTTTCTCCGGGAGGTCGGCAACGCCACGTTGATCCCGCAGCATATGCTCCAGAAGGCGTACGACGCGGGCCAGTTTAACCAGACGTGGGGCGTGAACACGGCGCCCCGCCAGATCGTCGGCACCGGCGCGTTCGTCATGACCGAGTACCGGCCGGCGCAGCGCATCGTCTACGACCGCAACCCGTACTATTGGAAGGTCGACGCCCACGGGCAACGCCTGCCGTACATCCAGCACGTGGTCCTCACGATCGTGCCGAACCAGAACGCCCTCCGGCTGCTGTTCCAGGGCGGCCAGGCGGACAGTTACGGCGTGCGACCCGCCGAATACGCCGCGTTCCAGCGGGGCGCCAAGGCGGGCAACTATACCGTGTACGACGGTGGGCCCAGCTTCGGCACGGAGTTCCTCACGCTCAACGAGAACCCGAACTCCGGGCTGCCCGACTACAAGCTGCGGTGGTTTCAGAACCAGAAGTTCCGCCAGGCGGTCTCGTACGCGGTGGACCGGCAGGCGATCATCAACCAAGTATACGCGGGCCACGCCGTCCCCGAGTACGGCCCCGAGAGCCCCGCGGACAAGTTCTTCTTCAACCCACACGTCATGCAGTACCCGTACAATCTCCAGAAAGCCGCGGACGCACTGGCGGAGGCCGGGTTCAAGAAGGGGTCGGACGGCACGCTGCGGGATGCCGACGGGCATCCGGTCGCGTTCGTCATCTCGACGAACGCCGACAACCCCGACCGCGTGGCGATCGGCAACATCATCCGCCAGGATCTCGCGTCGCTCGGGATGCAGGTGACGTTCGCGCCGGAGGCGTTCAACACCCTCGTCGCCAAGCTCACGGACTCCTACAAATGGGAGGGGATCGTGCTCGGCCTGACCGGCGGGATCGAACCCGCGGACGGGCAGAACGTGTGGAAGTCATCCGGCAGCCTGCACATGTGGTACCCGAAACAGGCCAAGCCCGCGACGTCCTGGGAGACCGAGATCGACCGCTACTTCAACCTGGGGGCGACGACCGTGGACCAGAACCGCCGCCGCGACTACTACAACCAGTGGCAGGCGATCGTCGCCGAGCAGGTCCCGTTCGTGTACACCGCGATCCCGTTCGCGTACGTCGCCGTCCGCAACAAGTTCGAGAACATCCAGTTCACCGCGTTCGGGGGGCCGTTCTGGAACTTTCCCGTGATCTACATCAAGTAGCGGTGCGCGCTCCCGCTCGCGCGCGATGATCCGGTACATCGTTCGCCGCCTCATTCTGCTCGGGCCCCTGCTCATCGGGATCACGTTCGTGAGTTGGGCGGTGATCCAGTTGGCGCCCGGCTCGACCGACTACTTCCAGTCCCTCGTGCTCCAGTACCCGCAGATCAGCCCGCAGCGCATCGCGGCGCTCCGCGCGGAGTTCGGCATGGACCGTCCGCCGCTGGAACAGTACCTGCGATGGTTGTGGAGCATCGTGCACCTCAACTTCGGCTACTCCTTCGCCTACAACGTCCCCGTGGCGTGGTTGATCGGCAGCCGCGCGCTCAACACGCTGCTGCTCTCGCTCACCTCGCTCGTGGCGGCGTGGGCGATCGCGATCCCGCTCGGCATCTACTCGGCCGTGCACCAGTATTCGGCGGTGGACGGAGCGCTCAGCGCGGGCGCGTTCGTGGCCATCTCGATCCCGAGCTTCTTCAGCGCGCTCCTCCTCTTGTACGGCGCGTTCTGGACGCATCTGCTGCCGCTGCAGGGGCTGACGAGCGCGGACTTCGACTTCCTGCCGTGGTGGAACAAGATCCTCGACATCGCGTCGCATCTCGTCCTGCCGACGATCGCGCTCGGCGTGTTTTCCGTCGGCGGGTTGATGCGCTACATGCGCACGAACCTGCTGGAGGTCCTGCGCAGCGACTACATGAAGACCGCGCGCGCCAAGGGGCTGTCCGAACACACCGTGATCTTCCGGCACGGGGTCCGCAACGCCATCAACCCGCTCGTGACGCTGTTCGGCTTCGAGCTCGGCGGACTCCTGGGCGGCGCCGCGTTCGTGGAGAACGTGCTGGGATACCCCGGGCTCGGCCGGCTGGTGCTCGAGGCCGTGCTCAAGAAGGACGTCTTCGTCGTGATGGGGAGCCTGCTGATGGGGAGCGTGCTCCTGATCCTCGGGAACCTGGTCGCGGACGTCATGCTCGCCGCCGTCGATCCGAGGATCCGGTACGACTAGGATGAGCCACGACGTCGCGACCCCGCAGCGGGCGCCGGCCGGCCAGGTCAAAGTGGTGCGGGCGCGGACGCCTCTCCAGCTCGCGTGGCGTCAGCTCACGCGCTACCGCCTCGCGCTCGTGGGCGGGATCGTGCTGCTCGTGTTGTACGCGGTGATGCTGCTCGCGCCGTTCCTCGCGCCGTACGCGCTCGACTATTCGGACCGCACCTTATTCTACGCGCAGCCGGTCGGCCTCCACCTGGTGGACGCCCGTGGCCGCCCGCACCTGCGGCCGTTCGTCTACGCGTACCGCGTCGTGGACGCCTCGGTGCCCACCTACTCGATGGACACCACCCGAACCTACGACATCCGTTTCTTCGTCCACGGCGCGCCGTACCGGCTGTTCTGGCTCGTCCCCACCCACACCCACCTGATGGGCGTGGATCCGCCGGCGCGGCTGTTTCTGCTCGGGACCGATCAGTTCGGACGGGATCTCTTGTCGCGGATCCTCTACGGCAGCTTGATCTCCCTCCTGATCGGGCTCATCGTCGTGTTGATCACGTTTCCGATCGGCATGATCCTCGGCGGCGTCGCCGGATATTACGGCGGCTGGACCGACAACGTCATCATGCGGAGCGTCGAGGTGCTGGCGGCGTTTCCGAGCTTCTACCTGTTGCTCACGCTCGCGTCGGTGCTCCCCCCGACGCTGTCGAGCGGCGCGCGCCTGTTCATGATTTCGGCCGTGTTCAGCCTGGTGGGGTGGGGGGGGCTGGCCCGCGTCCTGCGCGGCATCGTCTTCGGTATCCGCGAGGTCGAGTTCGTGCTCGCCGCGCGGGCGGCGGGCCTCCGCGACTTGCGCGTGATCGTGCGGCATGTCCTGCCGAGCACGATGTCGTACGTCATCGTGGCGGCCACGCTGACGATCCCGGGGGTGATCCTCGGCGAGAGCGGACTCTCGTTTCTGGGCCTCGGCGTCCAGGAACCCAGCACGAGCTGGGGCCTCCTGCTCGCACAGGCGCAGAGCATCGAGGCGCTCACGCAGTTTCCCTGGCTGCTGATCCCGGGCCTGATGATCGTTCTCGCGGTGCTCGCGTTCAACTTTCTCGGTGATGGGGTGCGCGACGCCCTGGACCCCCGGCAGCGGTCGATCTGAATCCGCCGGGACCCTGCTTCGCCCAGGCCGGGACACGCACCCGCCAGGCGATGAGTTGAGGTGGGAGTGCTGATGGAGAGACGTTCGAAGTCCACGATGCGCGCGCGTCCCGGCCGGTCGGCCGGCGGCCACCCTCGGCGGGGCCCTGCCGACGCTGCTGCGCGCGCCCGGGCCGGGCGGACCCGCCTGCTCGTCGCCGTCGTCGCGGGAGTGGTTCTGGTCGCCGCCGGCGTGCTCCTGGCGCAGCGAATCACGCAGGTCCAGCAGGGTGCGGTTACACCCGATGTCCCTCAGGGGGCCACCCTCGACCCGGCGCTCCGCGCGCGGGGCGCCGCGATCAGCATCTCAGGCGATGCCAGCCACCCCCAAGCGTCCTACGATCCCGCGTCCGGGACCGTGCTGGTCCGGCTTCAGTCCAAGTACTACGATCCCAAGCACACCGCGGCGCTCAACCGCCAGTACCTGGCCACGGAGGGACGTCTCGTCGTCCAGCTCGCGCTCTACAACGCCCCGGAGGCCGGCCGGGTGGTGGCGGAGCTGTACCACGGTCGACAGAAGGTCGCGACCGTGACCGGCGCCTCCGGCGACGCCTACAACGACTATCGGGTCGACTACGCGAAGGGGCTACCGTAGGGCCCCGACGCAGGGAGCCGCGCCGGATCGTCGTATCCCTCGGTAACTTCGCTCGGCGGCACGCCGGTCCGACGCGATGTGTCCGGTCTCGGCAGGGAGGGATGGCAGATGTGGAACGTGGGACGTCCTGTGGTGGCGGTGCTGCTCGCGCTCGGTCTCGTCATCGCGT
>DASQGM010000189.1:0-4475 GCA_035632615.1 bacterium
CAGCGCCAGGGTGACCGGGGGCCGGGACAGTGCCCACGCCAGAGCGAGCTGCGGCAGCGTGACGCCGCACCGGCGGGCGACCGCGGCCAGCCGATCCACGACGTCCAAGTTGCGCTCGAAGTTCCCCGCGGTCAGCAGCGCCTGGCCGAACAGGGTGCCGCTCTTGCGCCAATCGGCGTCGTCGAACACGGTGGCCCGCGTCAACGCGCCGGTCAGCAGCCCGTGCGCGAGCGGGCCGTACGCCATGACCCCGACGCCGAGCTCGGTGCACGTCGGGAACGTCTCGCGCGCCCAGCGCTGATCGAAGAGACTGACGCTGATCTGGTTCGCGGTGAGGCGCGCGCCGCGGAGGGCGGCGGCGCACGCCCGGAGCTGGGCGCTTGTGAAGTTGGAGACGCCGACGTGCCGCGCCTTCCCCGCCCGGACGAACTCCTCGAGCGTCGCCATCACGTCGTCGAGCGGCACGGCCGGGTCCGGCCAGTGCACGAGGTACAGATCGACGTAGTCGGTCTGGAGCCGTTTGAGGCTCGCTGCGATGTGCCCGTCGAGCGCGTCGCGCCGGCTGTCCCGCCCGAGCACCTGGCTCTGCGCGTTCCAGACCAGGCCGCCCTTGGTCACGACAACCGCGCCCGCCCGGCGCGCGCCGAGCGCCCGGCCGAGCAGCTCCTCGGCGTGGCCGTTGCCGTACGACGGCGCCGTGTCGAAGCACGTGACGCCCGCGTCGAGCGCCGCCGCGATCGTCCGAATCGCATCGCGATCGTCGCTCGGTCCATACCGCGCGCCCCCGATCGGCCACGTCCCGAGGCCGATCACCGACGACCGCAGCGTGCTCTGCCCGAACGTTCGAGACTCCACCGTGCAACCTCCCCTCGATGTCGCCCTGCTACCTCGAACCCGTGTGGGGATCCAGATAGTCCCGCACGGCGTCGCCGAACTGCCCGACGGTCACCACGACCACGCTGAGCGCGAGCCCCGGGATCGTCGAGATCCACCAGCCGGTGGTCAGGTAGTCCCGCCCGTTGGCGATGATGAGGCCCCACGACGGGTGGGCCGGCGTCGTGCCGAGCCCGAGGAAGCTCAACGACGCCTCGGCCAGGATGACCAGGCCGAGCTCGACCGTGGCGACCACCACGAGCGGCGTGACCGTGAACGGCACGATGTGCCGCCGCACCAGCCGGAGCGTGCCCGCGCCCGTGGCGAGCGCTGCCGTGACGAACTCCCGCTCCTTCGTCACGAGCGAGGACGCCCGCGCGATGCGCGCGAACGTCACCCAGCGCGTCACGGACAGCGTGATGATCACGTTGGCGACGCTCCGGCCGAGCACCGCCGCGATCAGGATCGCCAGCAGGATCGACGGAAACGCGAGCTGCAGGTCTGCGAGGCGCATCAGCACCGCGTCCAGCGTGCCCCCGCGGTACCCGGCGGCGACGCCCGCCACGAGCCCGACCGCGCCGGCGGCGAGCACGGTGGCGACACCGACGATGAGCGAGATGCGCGCGCCCTGGAGCACCTGCGCGACCAGGTCCTTGCCGACCTGATCCGTCCCCAGCCATGCCCGCGGACCGTCCGGCAGCAGTGTCCCCGGCGGTGCCAGGCGGTCCCCGAGGCGGACCGTGACCGGGTCATACGGCACCACCATCGGGCCGACCACGGCCACGAGCGCAAATGCCACCAGCGGTGCGCTCCACCACAGGAGGCGCCGGCGCGCACGGCCGACCGCGGCGGGCACGGAGGACATCGAGACCGGTGCGCTCATCGACGCGGCGGTCATCGGTAGCGAATCCGCGGATCGATGTACGCGTAGCTCAAGTCGACGAGCAGGTTGATCAGGATGAACCCCGCGGTGATGCACAGGACCCCGACCTGCACGACCGGGTAGTCGCGGTTGCTGATCGCATCGACGAGCAAGCGTCCCGCGCCCGGCCACGCGAACACGGTCTCGACGATCACGGCCCCGGCGAGCAGGTTGCCCAACTGCAGCCCCACGATGGTGACGACCGGGATCAGCACGTTGGGGAGCGCGTGCCGGGCGATGACGGCGCGCCGGGTCAGCCCCTTTGCGTACGCCGACCGGATGTAGTCCTCGTCCACGACCTCCAGCAGGCCGCTCCGCACGAGGCGCGTGAGCACGCCGATCAGCAAGAGCGCAAGCGTCACGGCCGGCAGCACGAGATGCTCCATCCCGCCGATCCCGGCGCTCGGCAGCCAGCGAAACTGGCGCGCGAAGATCAGGATGAACATGATCCCGAGCCAGAAGTTCGGTACGGACTGTCCGAGGAGCGACGCGATCGACACCACGTAGTCGACCGCCGACCGGATGCGAATCGCGGCCAGGATGCCGAGCGGGAGGCCGACCGCGATGGCAAGCGTCATCGCGCTGCCGGCCAGGAGCGCCGTGGCCGGCAGCCGCTCCGACACGGCCTGCGTCGCTGGCTCCTCCAGCCTCAGCGACGCGCCGAAATCCAACCGGGCGGCGCCGGCGAGATACCGCGCATACTGCGTCGCGAGCGGCTGATCGAGACCCAGGCGGTGGCGCAGCGCCTCCACGTCCTGGCGCGTGCCCTCCGAGCCGATCATCATCTGCGCGGGGTCCCCCGGGATCACCCGGACCGCGACGAACACGATCGTCAGCGCGCCCCACAGCACGAACAGGGCGTAGACCAACCGGCCGCCGAGGTACGACGTCACGGGTTCATGCCCGGTGGCTGCGCACCGCCCGGCCCGTCCGTTACCGCTTCACGGTGACGGACGTAAACGTCGGGAACGTCGGACTCGGGACAAAACCCTGCACCGACTTGCGCGAGACGTAGGTCTCGATCAGCTCGAACGGGTAGACGCCGACCGCGTCGTCCCACAGGATCTCGCACACCTGACCGTAGTAGACCTTGCGGTTGTCCTGGTCCACCGACTGGGCGGCCAAATCGAGCACGTGGTCCACCTGCGGGTTGGAGTACCCCATGCGGTTCGCCTGGGTGGTGTAGAGGCGGCGCAGGACGAAGTCCGAGTCGCCGGTGATCACGATGTTGGTCTGCAGGTCGAGATCCCAATCCAGTTTGAGGAGTCGGTCGAGCCACTGCGCCCGCTCCGCCTGCGCGTCCTTGACCCGCACGCCGACCGCGTTCCAGTACGAGAACAGGGCCTGTGCGACCTCACGGTCCTGCGGTCCGGAGCCGGGGTTCCAGATCATCGAGGTGTCGAAGCCGTTGGCGTGCCCGGCCGCGGCGAGCAGCTGCTTCGCCTTCGCGGGGTCGTACCCGTAGGGCCGCTGCGGCGCGTACCCGAACACCGTGGACGGGATCGGCGCCGTCATCGGCCGCGCGATGCCTTTCAGCAACGTGTTCAGCATCGTGTTGATGTCCAGCGCGTAGATCATCGCCTGCCGCACGCGCTTGTCCGTGAACGGGGTCCGCTTCACGTTCATCCAGATGAAGTAGTAGCGATACGAGGGAGTCGTTTGGACGCTGAGGTCCGCGTTGCTCCGCAGCGAAGCCAGCTGGTCCGGCGGCAGCCCGTAGGTGAGGTCGACCTCGCCCGTGATCAACGCCGTGACGCGCGCGGCGATCTCCGGGATGTCCCGGAACCGCAGGGTCTTGATCCCCGGCGGCGTCCCCCAGTATTCGGGGTTCGCGTCCAGGGCCAGCTCGCTGTCCGGCCGGTACGAGGTGACGCGGAACGGGCCGGACCCGATCGGACGGTTGAAGAAGCCGGCGTTGTTCATCGAGGCGGCCGGCAGGATCGAGAGCAGCGACAGGTTGGCAAGCATCGTCCCGACGGGTGTCTTGGTCTTGACGCGGACCGTGGTGTCGCCCGGGGCGTCGACGGTGTCGATCGCCACCCACAGCGGCGCGAACGGTCCCTTCTGCGCGATCATCCGCTCCAGCGACGCCTTGACGTCCCGGGCGCTGAGCGAGGTGCCGTCGTGGAACTTGACGCCGGGGCGGAGCGTGAACACCCAGGTGTTCGGATCCGGTGTCTCCCACTTGACGGCGAGCGCCGGGCGGTAGCCCCGAGTGCGCGTGTCGCGCGCGACGAGCGTATCGAAGACGTGCGCCGATACCACGCGGACCGATTCCTCGGCGGCCTGCGCGCCCATCGGGTCCAGCGCGACGATGCGCGCGGGGAGCGACACACGCAACTCCCCGGCCGGCGCGGCCGCGGCCCCGTAGGCTGACGGCACCGCCTGGCCGTACGCGCCGAGCAGCACACCGCCGGCTGCGGCGCCCGCCGCGAGGGCCGCATCGTCGAGGAACTGCCGGCGGGTCACCCGCCGCGGTCCGTGCTCTCTGCTGTCGCGTGCCATCGACACACCTCCCCAGTCGATTACTGGGCCGCCCCAGCGCGCTGCGCCTGACCCCGCTGCCCCGCCAGATGTTCCGCGTTCGCAAAAATGAGCGGATCTCCGCCGGTGTTGATGAACACGACCGTGCTGCCCGGCGCGACGGTTCCCTGCGCAACATCCCGGAGCAGCGCGGCGA
>DASQGM010000190.1:0-10137 GCA_035632615.1 bacterium
GGTGCCACGAGCGGACCGGCCGCAGCCGGGATTTAGCGCCGCGACAGAACGGGTGTCGGCACCTTCGCGACGACCGCCGGGATCAGGCCGGCGCCTGCGCGATGAACTGCAACCAGTACCGCGGAATGCCGTCCGTGAGGTGTACGTCGTTCATGGCGATCCGGACCGACTCGCGCAACGCCGTGGCGCCGATCTCAAGCGGCACGCCCGGCAGCGCTCCCTCGATGAACATCGAGAACTGACCGATGTCCTCGAGGCTCTCCGCCGACAACGTGGCCTCCTGCAGATGCCACGACGCCCCGACGAAGCCGGACGCGGCAGCGAGCGCGCTGTATTCCTCGGGTGTGAACCACTCCATCGCCTGGGTCTTGCCGGTGCGGAGCACCGGGATCCCCCGGTCGCGCAGGTACTGCGCCGCCCGAAGCGCCCAGTACCGCCAGAAGCGCTCCGTGCCGGGCACGTAGCAGCCCTTGAAGTACGTGGTGTTGAACGCGAGCGTGCCGCCGGGACCGAGCACCTGCCGGATCTCGCTCAGCGCCCGGCTCTTGTCGGCCACGAGGTGGATCGCGTTGCAGAAGATGACGACGTCGACTTGTGGAACGAGGCGGCTGAGATTCTCGGCACCGCCCTGGACGAACCGCACGAGTCCGGAGGCGATCCGGCGGCGCGCCCGGTCCAGCTCAACCAGCGACGGGTCCACGGCGTAGATGAGGACGCGGCTCCGCTCCTTGACGCTGGCCAGGATCAGCTCGGTGATCGCACCGGGACCACACGCCAGGTCGACGATGCGAGGACCGAGCTCGGCCACGCGTTGAACCAACCAGCGGTTTACGTCGGTGAAGAACGGGTGCCTGGCAAACCGCCAGAACCCGAATCGATCGCCCTCGGTTGCCAACTCGTCAGCACCGGAAGACGCGCGCAACTCCTCCACGACTTCCCCCTCGCGGCGACCTGGTTCCCCTATTATAGTGGGACCCGGGCAGCGCCGCAACCGGCGGCCTACGATACCGCCGTCCGCTGGCTCCGACGCGGGGTCTCTTGATAGAGGTCTGCGTCCGACGGCCCCGGGGTCACCCAGATGGGATTGCGCAGGTACCGCCCGACCATCGCGCGGATCGGCTCCGGCAGCGTGGCGGAGAACAGCGCGGTCTGCCGGGTCGACGGCGTCCGCACGAGGATCTGCTCCACCTCGGGCCGCAGCCCCATCTTAAGCATCCGATCGGCATCGTCGAGTACGAGCATGTGTACGCTACGCAGCGTGAGCGTGCCCTTGCCGAGGTGCTCGAGCACGCGCGCCGGCGTCCCGACGACGATGTGCGGTTTCTCCCGCAGGCGCTGCATCTGCCGGGCGATCGGCTCGCCGCCGTAGATCGCGACGATGCGGAGCCTGGTGTGGGCCCCCAGTTTCGAAAGATCCGCGACCACGCGCCGCGCCTGCTCACGGGTCGGCGCCAGCACGAGCCCCTGTACCGCCTTGCTTCGCGGGTCGAGGCGCTGCAGCATCGGGATGCCGAACGCCGCGGTGGTACGCGACCCGGGGTCGGCCTGACCGACCAGATCCCTCCCGATCGTCAGGCTCGGGATCACGCGCGCTTCGATCGGGGTCGGCGCCGCCCACCCGATCTCCTGAATCGCCCGCTGGATCCTAGCATCTACCAGACCGGAAAAGCCAGCCGTGCGGGATTCCAGTGCCATCGTAATCACACGCCCCTCGTGAGGGTCTGCGTCGTGTGCCGCAGACGCGCGAGACCGGGGGTCTGGGACACACACAGAACGGGAGAGCCCTTCGGCCTCCCGCCGTCAAAGGACGCGAAAAAATGAACTTTCTGGTACTATTCTACCACAGGACGACCAGGGGTTCAATTTCTTCGGAAGGGAGCCCGTGACGTGGCCCACCAACAGGATACGCGGCCGTCCGCGGCCCAACTGGTCGGGCGCGGAGCCGTGGGGGAGACGGCTACACCGGACCTCGAGATCCGCGACACCTCGGCGATCCGGGCGGATGTGCTGGAGACGTTCCCCTACGAGTATCCGGGATCCCCGGCGATCGTCGAGATCTCGACGGACGAGTTCACGGCGGTCTGCCCGTGGTCGGGGCTGCCCGATTTCGGGACGGTCACGGTCCGGTACCTGCCGCGCGACCGGATCCTGGAGCTTCGGTCGCTGAAGTTCTACCTGCTCGCGTATCGACCCGTCGGCATCTACCAGGAGCATGCCGCGAACCGCATCCTCGGGGACCTCGTCGCCGCCTGCGCGCCGGGGTGGATGGAGTTGGACCTCGACTACCGAGTGCGCGGGGGGATCCACACCGTCGTCAGGGTCCGTTGGCCCGGAGCGCTGCGGTGAGAACGCCGGTTGCCAGGATCGCCCAGATCGGCGTGGTGGCGGCCGCGTACGCCGCGCTGACGCTCTACCTCGCCCCCGCGTCGTACGGCCCGCTGCAGCTGCGGGTGGCCGAGACGCTCAAGCCGCTGGTGCTGTGGGAACCCGAGCTCATCCCCGCGTTCGTCATCGGCAACTTCCTCGGGAACCTCGGCAGCCCGTTTGCGGGCCCGTGGGAGCTCGTGTGGATGCCGTTCGCCAACCTGGTCGGCGCGTGGGCGTGCTGGCGGGTGGGACGGGTCAACGCGTACCTCGGCGCCGCCGTCTACGCGGTGATCACCGCCGCGGCGGTGGGGACGATGCTGTCGGTGCTGCTCCGCGCTCCATTCGCCGCGATCGCACCGCCGATCCTGGCGAGCGAGGCGCTGCTGATCGTGCTGGGGGTCCCGGTGATGTGGCCCGTGCACCTGGCGCTCCGTCGCGTGCTGGGCGCCCGCGCGGCCGACGCCCGGTAGGTTCCCGCCGGGCGGGCGGCGGCCGCCGCAGCGACCGTCGCCCACGCCGGGGGTGCGCTAGACTCGCGCCCGCGCCTGTCCGCGGTGCACGCGCTTCCAGGGGAGCAGCACGGCGACCGAGATGATCACGGCGACGACCACCTCTGGAATGCCGTGCGTGACCCCGACGACCCACGCCACCTTGGCCGGCAGGTAGTGCCGCGCGACGCCGAAGCCGAGCACCAGCACGGTGTTCGTCGCGGTGCCGACGATCGCCGCCACCACGATCGCCCAGAACTCGCTCGACCGGCGCAGCGACAGGTAGGCCCACGCCGCAAAGATGCCGATGAAGATGCGCGGCAGGATCGCCACGATCGGGTCCTTGAACATCGGCACGGTGGCGTAGAAGAAGCTGTACAGCCCGAAGATCGTCCCGATGATGCCGCCGACCACGGGCCCTTCCAGGACGCCGCCGATGATCGCCGGCACGTGCATGATCGTCGCGGCGATCCCCGTCGGCGTGGGTATGAACCCGAGGCGCGTCGCGCCCAAGAAGATCGCGACCGCCGCGAGGACCGCGGAGATCACGATGCCCCGGGTGGAGAGTGCACTCCGTCCTGCGTCCTGCATCACCGCTCCCTCCCCTCATCCCACGGTGCGTGTCCGACCACCCCCATCGGGGCCTGCCGCGGGATTCCCCGTACCCCGACGCGCTCCCTCCTCACGCGGACGCTCCGTTAGACCGGAAACGGCGCCAGCAGCATCGCCGCAAGGAAGATCGCCCCGGCGGCGACCGCGACCCAGTCGCCTGGCCCGCTGCGGAGCACGGTGTAGGAGGTCCGGCCCTCGCCGCCCGTGTAGGCGCGCGCCTCCATCGCGACGATCAGCTCCTCGCCGCGGCGCAGCGCGAACGTGAACAGCGGTACGAGGATCGGCAGCAGTTGCCGGACGCGAGTCACGAGCCGCCAGCGGCTTCCGCCGAGACGCCCGCCACGCGACGCCTGGGCCTTCATCAACCGTTCCGCCTCGAGCGCGAGCGTCGGCACGAACCGGATCGCGATCGTGACCACGAGCGCGAGCTCGTGCGCCGGCACCCGCAGCCGCCGCAGCGGGCGGAGCAGGCTCTCGATGCCCAGCGTGAGCTCGGTCGTCTTGGTGGAGAGCGTGAAGACACTCGTTACCAGCAGCAGCTCCACGAACCGCGCCGCGGAAATCACGACCAGCTTGAGCACCGCGGCGGTCACCACGATCCACGCCCATCGGAACACCACCGGGCTCGCCGGATCGTAGTTCTGCCCGAAGAACAGGAGCTGCATCACCGCGAGGAGCACCAGGAGCGGCACCGCCGGCAGCAGGCCGCGCAGCGCGTACGCCAGCGGGATGCGGCCGAGCCACACGATCGCCAGGCACGCGACGAGCAGGCACGCGTTACCGGCCAGGCTCGGCGTGAACGTGACCGCGCCGACCACGAAGATCGCCGCGACGATCTTGGCGCGGGGATCCAGCCGGTGGAGGCAGGAATCCGTCGGCAAGTACTGTCCGATCGTGATGTTCCGGAGCAGCTCGAACTCGTTCACCGGGTCCCCCGGAGGAGGGCCGCGATCGCGTCCCCCGCCTCCTCAATCGTGAGCGCGTCGACCCGCACCGGCACCCCGCGGGCCCGGAGGCGGCCGCACACCTGGGTCGCATGCGGCGGCATGAGCCCGTACGGCGCCAGCGCGTCGGCCCGCGTGAACACGTCCCGCGGCGGTCCCGAGGCGACCACCGCGCCGGCGTGCAGCACGTACACCCGATCGCTGATGCGCGCGACCTCGTCCATGTCGTGGGACACGAGGACAAGCGTGAGCCCGTCGCGGGCGCGCAGCGCCTGGAGCCGCTCCCGAAGGTCCCCGCGGGCGCCGGGGTCGAGCCCCGACGTGGGTTCATCGAGCACGAGCACGCGCGGGCGCATCGCCAGCACCCCGGCGAGCGCGGCCTTGCGCAGCTCGCCGCCGCTCAGCGTGTACGTGTACCGATCCTTGAACGCCTCGAACGGAAGCCCCACGGCGTCCATCCCCCAGCGCACGCGCTCACGCAGCTCCGCCGGGGCGAGCCCGAGCTGACGCGGGCCGTAGGCGACGTCGTCCCCGACGAGCGGCTCGAACACTTGGTCCTCGGGATCCTGAAACACGACGCCGACGAACCGGCGCACCGCCGCGATGTCGACGTCGGGGCGCGCCAGGTCGTGGCCCGCCACGCGCACGCGGCCCCGCGCGGGGCGGAGCAGACCGTTCAGGTACTGCATCAGCGTGGACTTCCCCGACCCGGTGTGGCCGATGATCCCGACGACCTCGCCGGCGCGGATCTCCATCGTCACCCCGCGCAGCGCCGTCTGCGCAAACGGGGTCCCCTGCATGTAGGTGTGCCACAGATCCTCGACGTGGACGAGCGGTTCGTCGCGGCGGGCCGTGTCCCCGCCGGGGCCGCCCCCCGACGCCGGCCGGCCGGGATCCCCGGCGGCGCGCCGCGCCGTCATCGAGCCCCGGCGCGTGCGGCGACGGCGTCTACGATCTCGTCCACGGTCAGGACGTTCGCGGGGAAATCCGGGATCTCGCGCCGGAGGCGGAGGGCCAGCGCGGTCACGGGCGGCAGGTCCAACCCGATCTCCTGCAGGCGGGCCGCCTCGGCAAAGACCTCGCGCGGGGGACCCTCGGCCACGACGGCGCCGCGCGCCAGGACGACGATGCGGTCCGCGGCCGCGGCCTCGCCCATCAGGTGTGTGATCGACACGACCGCGGTGCCCCTCCGGCGCAGGCCCGCGACGATGCGCGCGATGTCCTCGCGGCCCCGCGGGTCGAGCATCGAGGTCGCCTCGTCCAGCACCACGCACGCGGGCCGCATCGCCAGCACGCCGGCGATCGCCACGCGCTGCTTCTGCCCGGCCGAGAGCATGTGCGGCGGTCGGCCGCGGTCCTCCCACATCTCCACGAACGCCAGCGACTCCCGCACGCGCTCGCGCAGCTCCTCGTGCGGCACGCCGAGGTTTTCCGGGCCGAACGCGACATCCTCCTCGACGATCGTCGCGACCATCTGGCTGTCGGGATGCTGGAACACCATCCCGACCGCCTGCCGGATCGCGCGCGTGTGCGCCGGATCGCGCGTGTCGAGCCCGCAGACGCGAACGGTCCCGGCCCACGGCCGCAACAAGGCGTTCAGGTGTCGCGCAAGAGTGGACTTCCCTGAGCCGTTCGGGCCGATGATCGCCACGTGCTCGCCGCCCGCCACGCGCAGCGACACGCCCCGGAGCGCGCGGTCTCCGCCGTCCGACCGAGCCCCGTAGCCGAACTCCACGCCCTCGCAGGCGATGAGCGGGGCGCCGGTCACGAGTGACCGCCGAGGCAGTAGCAGACGGCCGCCACAAAGATCCGAGCGGCCTCCACGAGATCCGCGATCCGGACGAACTCGTCGACCTGGTGCGGGATCGTCACGTCGCCGGGGCCGATCGTCACGATCGGCACCGCCGCCCAGGCGTGGAGAAACGTCCCGTCGGTCGCCCCGGGCACGCCGCGACGTTCCGGCTCGCGCCCCTGGACGCGCCGGCACGCCTGCTCGACCGCCCGCACGACGGCCGCGTCGGGGGACGTTTCGGTCCAGGGGCGTTCCTCGATCACCTCCACCGCGCCCCGGCAGCCCGGCACCGCGGCGGCCGCGGCCGCCGCGGCCCGGTCGAGGTCCGCGCGAATCGCCGCGTGGGCCTGTCCGGGGATCGTGCGGATGTCGAGCGCAACGAGCGCGTCGGCCGGCATCACGTTCAGTTGCGCGAGGTCTCCGGCCCGGCACACCGTCGGGGTGACGCTCGGCCGACCGAGCAGCGGGTGCGCCCCATGCCGCGCCGCGTACGCCGCCTCCAGCTCCGCGACGCGCCCGACGAACGCCGCGGCCGAGGGAATCGGGTTGATCCCGGTCGTGGGCATCGCCCCGTGCGCCATCCGGCCCTGAAACCGCGCAACCGCCCGGATCGCACCCTTCTGGACCAGGCACGGACAGTTCGCCTCGGGCTCGCAGACGATCGCGCCCACGGCGCCGTCCGCCCAACCGTTTCGGACGAACGCCTTGATGCCGAGCATCATGCCTTCCTCGTCCGCCACGATCGCGAGGCGCACGCGGCCGCGCAGCTGGACGCGGGCGTCCCGCAGCGCACGCACGGCCGCGATCGCCGCCGCGACGCCGCCCTTCATGTCGGCCGCACCGCGCCCGTAGAGCCGCCCGTCGCGGATGACGCCGCCGAACGGCGGCACGGACCACAGCGACGCGTCGCCCTCGGTCACGACGTCGGTGTGTCCTTCGAGGATCAGCAGGGGACCCGGCGCGGCGCCGATCCAATCACCGATCACGTTGGGGCGGCCGGGCGCGACCTCCTCCACGTGGACCTCGAGGCCGAGGGCGCGGAGTTCCGACGCCACGAGACCCGCCGCCGCGGTCTCGTCGCCGCCCGGCTCACCCGGGCGAAAAACGCTCGGCGTCTGCACGAGCCGCCGCGCGAGGTCTACCACGTACGCGTCGTCGAGGGCGGCCAGCGCGTCGTCGACGGCATGGGTCGCGTCAGTCATCGGCCGATGGCGCCGACGCGGCGTGGGCGGACGCCGGTGCGCTCGTCAGTAGATGTTGCCCGAACGCACGCGGCCGGTGTAGTCGAAGAAGACGCTCTTCAGCTCGGTGAAGAACTCCAATCCCTCCTCCGCCATCTCCCGTCCGCCGGCCCCGCTCCACTTGATCCCCCCGAACGGGATCTGCGCCTCCCCGCCGACCGTCGGCGAGTTGACGTGCACCATCCCCGCCTCGACCCCGTCCACGAACCGCATGATCGTGTTCGCGTCGCCGGCGTAGATCGATGATGTGAGGCCGTAGCGCAAGCCGTTCGTCACCTCGAGCGCCTCGTCGAGCGACGCCACCTCGATCAGCGACAGCACGGGCCCGAAGATCTCCTCCCGCGCGATGCGGTGGGCGGGGCGCACGTCCGCGAACACGGTCGGCTCGACGAAAAACCCCCGCGCCCGATTCCCGTCGGCGAGCCGGCGCCCTCCGGTCAGCAGACGCGCGCCATCGTGACGGCCGGCCTCGATGTAGCCCAGCACGGTCTCGAGCTGGTGGGCGTCCACGAGCGGCCCCATCTCGACGCCGTCCTCGAGCCCGTTGCCGACCCGAAGCGCCCGCGCTCGATCGACGATCAGGTCGCGCACCCGTGCCGACACGTCGCGGTGCACAATGCCCAGGCTCGTCGCCGTGCAACGCTGGCCGGTGCTCCCGAACGCGCCCTGCGCGATCCCGGTCACCGCCAGGTCCAGATCCGCGTCGGGCATCACCACCACGGCGTTCTTCCCGCCCATCTCGCACGTGACCTTGGCGAGGCGGCCGGCCGCGCGCGCGTACACGTCACCGCCGATCTCGCACGACCCCGTAAACGAGACGGCGCGAATCTCGGGGTCGCTGACCAACGCATGCCCGACCTCGCCACCCGCCCCGACGATCAACGTCAGCACGCCGTCCGGGAGGCCCGCCTCGGTCAGAATCTCGACGTACCGCTGGGCCACGAGCGGCGTGAGGGACGCCGGCTTGAGGAGCACGGTGTTCCCGGCGACGAGCGCGGGGGCGACCTTCCACGCGGGCTCCGCCCAGGGGAAGTTCCAGGGCGTGATCACCGCGACGACGCCGAGCGGCTGCCGCATCGTCCACAACAGCGTGGTCGGCATTTCCGACGGCCGCGTCTTGCCTCCGAGCCGGAGCCCCTCGCCCGAGTACCACTCGAGCAGGTTGATCCCTTTCAGCACTTCGCCCCGCGCCTCGCTGAGGACCTTGCCCTCCTCACGCGTGAGCAGGCGCGCGAGCTCGTCGAGCCTGGCCCGCGCGACCGCCGCGGCGCGGGCGAGGATCCGTCCTCGCTCCGGCGGCGGCGTGGCCCGCCACGCCGGGTAGGCGCGCTTGGCCCGTTCGATCGCGCGGGCGACATCGGCGACCGTCTGCGGGGAGACTTCCGCCAGCACGTCGCCGGAGTCGGCGGGATTGGTGTCGACGATGACGCGGGTGCGCTGCGCGTCCTGCGCGGTGCTCATGGATTCTCCTCGCCGTCGCGTCGCGGGCAGGGCCCACGACGGTGTCCTGGGCACGGCCGGAGCGACCCGCCGCGCCGTGCGGTTCACACAGGCGCGAGGGTCTTCCGCCCCCCAAAACGAAACTCCTCCCCTTGGAAGCCTGCGACGCATCGGGGCGTTGTGCAAAAACGGGGACCGCCGTGCACGCACGCGGCGCTCCCGGGAGATCGGGATGCACGGACAGCCACTCGACGAAGCACAGGCCACGGGGTTCCGGACGCCGCCGCCGCACAAGGTCCGTGGGCCCATCGTGGACGTCCACACACACATGACCGAACCGGCCACCAACCACGAGCTGGTCGACGCGGCCCGGCTCTACGGCGTCAACCGGATCGTCGCGATCACGCCGGTCGAGGAGGGGCTGGAGCTCCGCTCACGCTACCCGGACGAGATCGTGATCGCGGCGCGCGAGCACTGGCAGTCCCCCGTGCCGATCGAGGAACGGACGCTCCGGATGATCCCGAAGGCGCGCGCGCACGGGGCGCCGCTCATCAAGTTCTGGTTCGCCCCGCGCGTCCGAGATCGCCTGGACCTCCTCCTCGACGACCCGCGGCTCGATCCCGTGTTCGAGGCGATCGCGGACCACGGGCTCGGGGTGCTGGTCCACGTCAGCGACCCCGACCGCTGGTTCGAGCGCAAGTACGACCCGGCGAAATACGGCACGAAGCAGGATCAGTATCCGATGCTGGAGACGCGCCTGCGGCAGTTCCCGGGCATCCCGTTCCTCGCCGCGCACATGGGCGGCGATCCCGAGCACCTGGACCACCTCGCGGACCTGCTGACGCGGTATCCCAACCTCCACCTGGACACGAGCGCGACGAAGTGGATCGTCCGCGAACTGGGGAGACAGCGGGACGAGGCTAGGGAGTTCTTCCGGCGGTGGGCGGAGCGGATCTGCTTCGGGACCGACCAGGTGGTCCTGAAGGAGTCCGACCCCGTGCGGTACACGGTGCGCTATTGGGTGCACCAGATGTTTTGGGAAACGGATCTCGTGTGCCCGTCCCCGATCGCGGATCCGGACGCCGACGGCACCCCGATGCTGCGCGGGCTCGACCTACCCGAAGACGTGCTGTCACAGATCTACTGGAAGACCGCGGAGCGGGCGTTCGGCATCGCCGCGCGCTCGGCGCTGCACCCGAGGAGCTCGTAGGCGGTCCCCGATTCTCTCGCGGTCGCCGCGGAAAAGCGCCGGG
>DASQGM010000191.1:0-1867 GCA_035632615.1 bacterium
GAACACGGCGGGACGCGTCTGGTGGCTCACGGGACGGATTCCCACTTCGTGGCCGCGCGTTTCAGGTCCGGGTGCGACACCAGCAGGTGCCAGACCACCGCCTGGAACGCCTCCGCGTGGGGGGTGACGCGGTCCGGACTCACCGTGGGGATGACCACGCACGCATCGGCCACCTGCGCGGTGTACCCGCCGGCACGTCCGACGATGCCGACCACGCGGGCGCCGACCTGCTTCGCGTATTGGAGCGCCCGCACGAGGTTCGGGCTCACGTTCTTTTCGAGATCGCCGCCGCCGACGGAGAACACGAGCAGCAGGTCCCGGGACTGCAACCGGCTCGTGCGGAGCCACGCCTCGAAGACCGTCGGCCACCCCTCGTCGTTGGTCCTCGCCGTCAGCTCGGAGACGTTGTCCGTCGGGGCGTAGGCCTCCATCTCCGCGATTTTCCGGAAGTCGTTGACGGCGTGGGACGCGTTCGCCGCGCTCCCGCCAACCCCCAGGATGAACAGCCGGCCCCCCTGCGCCCGCGTCCCTGCCAGCAGGGCGACCGCACGGTCGATCGCGGCGACGTCGAGCTGCTGCGCGATCCGGGCCACCTCGTCGAGGTACTGTCGGGTGAAGCTCAACTCAACGCCTCCTCAATCCCCTGGGATCCGGCGGCACGACGTGTCGCGGAGCCACAGCATGCCGTCCGCGGGGCGCGGGGACCCCCGCGGCTACCGCTCCGTCCACGCCCACGACGCCCGGCCGGCGCGCCGATCGCACAGCCTCCTGAAGAACCCCGCCGCCCACGCGAAGTGCATGCAGGGGAACGCCGCCGCGAGCCACGGCCACAGGGCCCACTTTCGTGATCCGAGGCAGACGGACGCCGCGACCGCGGCGTCGCACGCGAGGTACAGCCCGAGCACGGCGCCCAACCCGGCGAGCGCCCACCGGCTAACGACCGACAGCAGCGCAAGAACCACGAGCGTCGCCACGAACGCCGCGGGGACCACCTGGCGCCACGAGGTCAGGTTCCCGTGTTTCAACAGGTTTCCCGCCCGGGCTCCACCGTACCGGAAGTACAGCCGCCAGAGCTCTCCCAATCGCTCGCGGGGATAGTAGCCGACGACCGTCCCCGCGTCGAGGTACACGCGGCCCCCGCTCTCGCGGATCCGCTGATTGATGTCGGAGTCTTCGCTCAACAGCGGCGACTCCTCGTCGAACATCCCCACCCGGTCGAACACCTCGCGCTTGAAGCAGCCGAGGTACACCGTGTCGACGTACCCGCTTCGCTTGGCGAGGCGGAACTGCGCGTTGCCGGCGCCGAACGGGTGCGACATCGCCAGTCCGATCGCCTCCTGGGCGGTGCCCGACGCGAGGGCGCGCTGGACCCCGCCGACGTTGTCCGCGCCGGACTCCCGCAACGCCCGGACGCAGCGCTCGAGGTAGTCGCGCGGCAGCACCGTGCGGGCGTCCACCCGCGCGATCACCTCGCCCCGCGCCGCCCGGATCCCGACGTTCATGGCCGACGGTCGCTGCCGCCCCGGATTGTCGAGCACGCGGATCGCCGGCGCCAGCTGCCCCGACCCGCCGTGCTGCGCCGCCTGCACGCCCTCGACGGCCTGCCGCGTCCCGTCGTCGCTCATCCCGTCCACGACCAGAATTTCCAGCCGGTCGCGCGGATACGTCTGCTCGAGCAGTTGCCGCACACAGCCTTCGATGTGGCGCGCGTCATTGCGGACGGGCACCACGACCGACACGAACGGGTGGCTGGCGCCCACGGTCATCCCCGCGCCGCGCCCGCGGCGCTCCCCCGGGCGGGCGCTCCCTCGGCGACGGGCCGGACCCGGCGCGAGAACGACCGGCGCTGCCGCCACCGCCAGATCTT
>DASQGM010000192.1:0-3106 GCA_035632615.1 bacterium
GGCCTGCTCGGCGCGGCGTGGGTCTGGACTGTGGCGTTCCGGGAGCCCCCGGCCCGCATGGCGTACCTATGGGTCAGCTGGACGCTCGCCGCGGCCGGCGTCGTCGGCATCGGCGCGTCGCAGGCGGCCGACGTGGGCGTCGGAATCGATCGTCTTCTTACGACCGACCTCGGCCGAGCCCTGTGGTGGCGGGCCGGGATGGTTGCTGCCGCCGGGTGCGCGGTCGCGCTTGCGGCTGGACGGGCCGCGCCCGCAAGGCGAGCCCTTCTCCGCACTGCGGGCGCCGCGGCGGCGGCGGCGATGCTCGCCCACGTGCTGGCGGGCCACGCGGCGGCGAGTCCCGCGCCGTGGCGGTGGCCGAACGTGGCGGCGCAGTGGCTCCACTTCGCCGCTGTGGGCGCGTGGATCGGCGGCCTGGGAGCGTTGCTCGCCGGGATGCCCGGGGCCGCGGACCGGGACGCGGGCCGTGCGGTCCGACGGTTCTCCGCGGGCGCGGCGATCGCGCTCGCCACAATCACCGCAACCGGTGTTGCCCGCGCCGTCTACGAGGTGGGGACGTGGCACGAGCTCGTCGCGAGCGCGTTCGGCCGGGTCGTAGACATCAAGGCGGTGCTGTTGCTCGTGCTCGCCGGGCTGGGCGCGGTGAATCGGTACCGTAGCGTCCCCGCCGTGTCGCGCACACGCCGGGGCCTCGTCCGCATCGGCGCGGCGGAGGTCACGCTCGGCGTCCTGGTGCTCGGGATCGCGGCGTACCTCACGGGTCTGGCCCCGCCGCGCTTCAACCCGGAGGCGGTCGCGGCCCCGCCCCCGCTCATCGTCACGGGCCATGACTTCGCGACGTCCGTGCGCCTCCGCCTCGAGATCACGCCGGGGACCGCGGGCGTGAACCACTTTGCCGCGCGCGCCACAGACTACGACACTGGCCGACCGGTCGTCGCGGATCGGATCACGCTCACGTTCACGAAGCCGGACCGGCCGGATGTCGGCGCGTCCCGCCTGAACCTGGATCGCCGCGCCGACGGGACGTACCAAGCCGACGGCGCGAACCTCTCGCTGGAGGGATCGTGGACCGTCTCTGCTCTCGTCGCCCAGGGCGTCCGATCGACGGAGGTTCCACTGGCGGTCACGGCCCGCGCCCAGCCGCAGACCGTGCGGACAATCGCCGCGCCCGGCCAGCCGACACTGTACGACATCGATCTTCCCGGCGGCGTCGTGCTCGGGACATATCTCGATCCGGACACGCCGGGCTTCAACGAAGTCCACGTCACTTTCACCGATGCCGGCGGCGCCGAGCTGCCGATCCCTCGTCTTGCGACCGTCACCGCAGGCCGGCCGGGACAGGCGTCGTCGCCGCTCCCCGTGCGTCGCTTCAGCGCCGGGCACTTTGTCGCCGACGCTACATTGGCGGCCGGTACGTGGGATCTCGAGTTCACCGCGACGCCGGCCAACGGAGGGACGCTCGCGGCGCATTTGGAGGTCCGGGTCGGACCCTGACCATGGCGGACGCGGCACCCCGGAGCCCCCGAACCGCGGGCCCAGGCCAGGGACCTCTCGGCTCCGGGTCTAACAAGGGAGCAGGATGAACAGTCCTTGCGGCCACCGCGACCAGGTTTCGGATGCGCGCCTTGGCGGACGCGAGGAGCGCGCGCGGGCGAAACGGACATCCGCGTGGCTGCTCTCGGGCAGCCTCGTGGCGATCGTGTACCTCGCCGCCGTCACGTGGACAGGACCGTGGTCGCTCCCGACTCGCCTCCTCTACGACGGCTATACGCCTCCGCCTGCCTATCGATGGGTGCACCCGCCCGACGCGGTCGCCCGCAACAACCAGCCCCCGCAGCCTGGGTCGGGTGTCGCCGAGCTCACCCCGTCCGGTTCCGCGCCCGCGTCGATCGCAACCGGCGACGAGCAGGCCGTCGTGGTCGTACCGAGAAACGCGATCGCGCCGCGCCAGGGCGAGCCCTCCGTCGAGATCCGCATCGACCCACTCGATCCGGCCACCGTGGCGCCGGCGCCGACCGGGCTGCGGTACGATGGAAACGCCTACCGCATCACCGCCACCTACACGGTCTCTCATCAGCCGGCGCCGCTCATCGCACCCGTCAACGTCGTGCTCCGCTACGCGACGGGCGCGACCGCGATCTTGCGGTCCGCCGGGTCGTCGTGGGCGCCATTGTCGCCGTCGACGCTGCCCATCACATTCCAGATCTACGGCCCCACGAACGACCTCGGCACGTTCGTCGCGGCGGCACCGCCTCCGCACGGACCGCCGGTCGCGGTCTGGGCGTACCGGATCGTCACGATCCTGCTGTGGCTCGTCGCGGCGGCGATCGCCGGGATGCTCGTCCGCGACTACGCGCAACGACGGCGCCGGCGGCGGCCGGCGTGATCCGGCCCCCGCACAGCGGGTGCGGAACGGACCCTCACTCGGTGGTGGAAACCCCGGCCGTCACGCGACCGCGTTGCGGGCGCGCCCGAAGCGCCCGGGGTCGAAGGGGCTCAGGTCGGCCGTGGTCTCGCCGAGACGCATGAGTTCGGAGATCGCCACCGCGGTCGCCGGAGCGAGCGTCACGCCGAGCATCCCGTGGCCCGTCGCCACGTACAGATTATCGTAGCCGGGGATCCGACCGATCACGGGCAGACCGTCCGGCGCGAACGAACGGGCTCCCACCCATTCGACTTCGCCCTTCCCCGTCGCGCACCCGGGCAGATACCTCTCCACCCCCCGCCTGACGGCCGTCAGCCGACGGGCGTCCAAATTGGAATTCAGGCCCGAGAGTTCCAAGGTTCCCCCCACCCTGAATGCGCCCACGAACGGGCTGCACGCGACCTTGGCCTCGCCCAGGTACAGCGGCAGCGCGACGCCTGACCCTTGCGTCGACTCGATGGTGACACTGTAGCCCTTTGCGGCCTGGATCGGCAGCGGGAACCCGGCGCGCCGGCTCAGGACCCCCGACCACGCGCCGGCCGCGATTAGGAACCGATCCCCCTCGATACGACCCGCCGTGGTCTCCAGCGCGTCCACCTTGTGCCCGGTGCGGGAGAACCCCGCGGCGGCGGTGTGCTGCCTCATGTCCACCCCCGCCCGCGCCAGGTGCGCGACCAGCCC
>DASQGM010000193.1:0-1769 GCA_035632615.1 bacterium
GTAGTAACCGCGGATCGCCTCGCGCAGCGCGTAGTACGAGCCGGTCCCGCCGAACGTTTCAATGTAGCGGTGCTCGTCGAGCGACGACACGCCCTGCGTGCTGATCTGCCCGCCGGGCCACCCCGTCTCTTCGATCAGACAGACCCGCCGTCCGAGCCGGACCGCACGGAGGGCCGCCGCGCACCCGCCGAGGCCGGCGCCCACGACGAGGACGTCGCATGCGATCTCGATCTCCTGCTCCACTCCCATGCGCACATGCTCCCTGGCGGCCGCCGTCCCGTCCGGGGGGCGCGTGCCTGATTCCCGCCGAGTCCGTGTTCTCGCGTGTGCCCGTAGCGCCGTCCGGCCGAGGCGCGCGCAGGGGCGTGGATGGCCGGAGGGAGGCCGACCCGATACGCGCGGAGGTTGCTTCGGCGGGCTCGTAGGGCTTCCTGCACCACGGGGCGGCCAAGACCAAGACGGGATCGCCCCGCGCCCGCAGAGAACTCTGGCGGCATGACGCGTTCACGTCCGTCCGGCCTGCGTCCGCCGTCACTGTGGCACCAGGGGCAGACCCAGACGGCGCTGGCCCGAGCCGGTGGTCCGCTGTTCCTCGTGCGAGGCCAGGGCAGCCACGTGTGGGATTCACGGGGGCGCGGCTACCTCGATGCGCGCTCCGGCTTGTGGGCGGTGCTGGTAGGGTACGGGCGCGACGATGTGATCGCCGCGGTGGACGCGCAACTCCGCGCGCTCTCGTTTGCGCCGCTCACCGACGTGGCATCGCCGGTGGCGGAAGAGCTCGCCGTCCGCCTCGGGACGCTCGCGCCCGGCGATCTCGAGAGCGTGGCGCTCGTGCCGACCGGCTCCGAGGCCGTGGACACGGCGCTCAAGCTCGCCAGGTTGTTCCACTACGCGGGCGGAGACCGGCGGCGGCGCATCGTGATCAGCCGCGAGTACTCGGCGCACGGCGGCACGTACGCCGGCCTGTCGCTCAGCGACCCCGACCGCGGGCTGCTCAGGGGCGTCGGCCCCGGCGTTCGCGGCATCCGGTTTGCGCCGACGGCGTATCGGTACCGCTGCCCCTACTGCGCGGACGCGCCGATCTGCACGCTCGCGTGCGCGGGCGCGCTGGAGGACGCGATCATCGAAGCCGGCCCCGAGCGCGTCGCCGCGGTCTTCGCGGAGCCCGTCCCGGGACCGGGCGGCGTCATCGTTCCTCCGGATGCGTACTGGCCGAGGGTGCGTGCGCTGTGCGACCGGTACGGCGCGCTGCTCGTGGCCGATGAGGTGGTCACGGGGTTCGGGCGGACCGGCCGCTGGTTCGCGTGCGACCATTGGGGGCTGGTTCCGGACCTGCTCATCCTGGGCAAGGGCATGACGGGAGGATATCAGTCGCTCGCGGCGGTTGTGATGCGCCGACGCGTCGCCGAGCGTCTCGCGGCGCGGCTCGTGCCGCACGGGTTCACCTACAGCGGCCATCCGGCTGCGTGCGCGGCGGCGCTCGCGTGCCTGCGGATCGTCGAGGACGAGGCCTTGGCGGAACGCGCGGGGCGCTTGGGCCGCCGCTTGCTCGACGGCCTCCGCGATGCGCTCTCGGAGTGTCCTCTCGTGGGCGAGGTGCGCGGTATCGGGCTCATGGCCGCGGTGGAGTTGGTCGACGATCCAGAGACGCGCGCGCCGGCGCGCCTCACGGCCCGGTTGCTGCGCCGCCTCGACGCGGATCTGCGGGGGCGCGGCGTGCTGTGCTTCGTGGATAATCCCGTGATCGTCGCACCGCCCCTCATCGTTTC
>DASQGM010000194.1:0-5932 GCA_035632615.1 bacterium
GCCCCGGGAGATGCCAGGATCACGGTCTCCACGCCGAACTCGTCCATCACCTGGCGGCAGGCGCCGCACGGACTGATTCCGAACGCCCCGGCGACGGCCACGGCGCGAAGACGGCGCCGACCGGCCGCAACGGCGGTGTGGATCGCCACGCGCTCGGCGCAGACGGTCAGCCCGTAGGATGCGTCCTCCACGTTGCAGCCCGTGTAGATCGCGCCGCCGGCGCTGAGCACCGCCGCGCCGACGGAGAAGCGCGAGTACGGCGCGTACGCGCGCCGCCGGGCCGCGACCGCCGCGCGCACGAGCCGGCGCAGGGCCGGCGCGAGCCGCACCGCACCCGACGCCCGCCGTTTCCTCATCGACGCTCGCACCCGCGTCACGCGCGTCATCCGCCCGATCCTCCCCTACGACGGTTGCGCATCTTGCGGTCGCAGCAGCCGCCGCAGCTCCTCGAGTTGCGCCTGGATGGCATCGAGCTTCCCGTCCACATGACGGATCCGCTGCTCGGCCGTCGTCCGGGGCACCACGCTGATCACGCCCCCTCGCTCCAAAGTTGCTTCGGCCACGTGCCCGAGGGACCCGAACCCCTGCTTCCGCACGGCCTCCATCAACTCTTCTTCCGTGATGGTCTCCTTCACGAGATTCTCCCGGATGATCTTGCCGTTCTTGATCAGCGTCGTGGGCGCGCCTTCCAGCAGCCGGTCGATCTTGGGCTGGCGGTAGAGGAAGCGCGTCACCAGGTAGTTCACGAGGAGCAGGGCGCTCACGCCGATGAGGCCGCCGACCATCGAGTTGTCGTTGCCGATCGTGGCGTTCTGCACCGTGTTCGCCAGCATCATGAGCACGACCAGGTCGAACGAGTTCAGCTGCGCCAGCTGCCGCCGCCCCGCCAACCGGACCGCGATCACGAGGAACAGGTACACTAACACCGGCCGGATGACCTTTTCCGCGACCGAGAGCTCAGGAACGAAGACGTTGTGCCACACCGTACGACCTCCTTAGGAGACCTACCGCCGGTACAGTGACGCGCTCCCAAGGTGTGGGAGGGTCTTCATGACTCGTCGAGCAGTTGATCGCCGTCACACGTTCCTAGTTGATCATAGTGTATCTTACAACGGCTGGTGGTATCGTAGACTCATCTGCTGGCTCGCGTCCACGATTCGCAGCGTGGCCGGTGTCGTACACCTGAGATCGCAGACGCGGCGTTCCGTGCGCGATCCTGAGTGGGGCGGGGGTGGACAAGATGGCCTACACGATCGTTCCGATGGCGAGCGATGGCTCGATCGCCAACCCGAACGTGCTCGACGCCCTCGCCGCGCAAGCCGCCGCGGTCAGCGACATCTTCATCTTCTGTCACGGCTGGTGGACGAGCGCCGCCCAGGCCCAGGAGCAGTACACGCGCTTCACCGACGGCGTCGCGGCGTGCTTCCAGCGGCGCTGGGACATCCTCGCGATTCCGGCCCGCAACCAGATTCTGCCGATCGGCGTTCACTGGCCGTCGATGGTCAGCGACCACCCCGGCGTGTTCACGAATCTCTTCGAAGCGTTCTCCTACGACGATATGCGGGCCTTGGCGGAGCGCGTGGCCCGTTCCGGCTTATGCGCGCTGCTGCAGCGCGCGTGGCGCCAGGCCACGGCCGCGCACCCCATGCGGCTCCACGTGCTCGGGCACAGCATGGGCTGTCGGATCGCGTGCCTGGGGCTGCACACGGCCATCCTGAGCGACAGCAGGCCTACGGACCCAACCGACCTCGCCACGGCGCCGTGGTCGCAGATTCAGCCACACGTGCGTATTGACGTCGTCCTGTTTCAGGGCGCGATCGACGACGACATGTTGGAGCCGATCGAGCCGTATGGGATCCTTTCGACGACGCCCGGGGTCCGGATTCTCGTGACGCGATCCGACCAGGACAAGGTCTTGAAGGACTATCCGCCGGACGACGGCAAGCACGGCGCGATGGGAGCGGCCGGGCCGACGCCGGCCACGTTCACCGACGCGGCCTCCCGGTTCAACGGCGGGGCTGGCAACGTCGTCGTCGGCGCGGGTGCCACGTACCAAGTGGTGAGTGCGGTACCGCAAGATTTCGTCGTCGCCAACCTGACGCCGCTCCACGACGCGCACGGCAACGGCAGGAACAACGAGTGGGCGGGGCTCAGTGGACACCACTCCGACATCTACTGCGACGAGGTCTACGAGCTCGTGACCGGCTTCGTGTACCACCCGATGCCGCACCCGCAATAGCGGCGACTGCGGGTGCCCTTCCCGACGCGCCGCCGCGGGAACGCTGCGCTGCGGCCGCGAACTCTCCTCGCAACGATGCCCGCGCACGCGGCGTGGGGATTGGAGACACCAGAGATGAGCACGACGCCCGGCCCGCGCGTGAACCACCCCTACTTCATGTACGACGCGATCCAAGGCCAGCCCGACGCGTTCTCGCGCGTCAGCGATCGGACGGAATCGGATGCCGGGGCGTGCGTCGAGCGGCTCGCCTCGTGCGCGCGTCTGTTTCTCGTGGGCATCGGCACGTCGCACCACGCGGCGCAGATCGGGGAACACCTCGTGCGGGCGTACGGTGGTGGGCTTCCGGTCCGCGCCGTCCACTCGTTCGACTTCGCGCTCTACGGCCCCACGCTCGGGCGCGACGACACAGTGCTCGGCATCAGCCACCGCGGCACCAAACGCTACACCGCCGCATCGCTCGCGCGCGCCCGGGAGGCGGGATGCTTCACCACGCTGGTCACCGGCGAGGGCGGGCCGGCGGGCGCGCCGAACGTCGACGTCACGCTGCACACCGTGCCACAGGAGCGGTCCTCGGCGCACACGATCAGCTATGCCGGGGCCGTTGCAACGCTCGCGACCTTAGCCGACCAGGTGGGCGGTCGCCGCACGGGACGACGGCCGCTCGGGTCGACGTTCCTGCGCACCGACGTGCCGGAGGCGCTCCGCGCCGCCCTCGGGACGGAGCCGTACGTCGAGGCGGAGGCGCGGGCGCAGGCGGGACGTCGGCGGATCTGGTTCGCCGGCGGCGGGCCCGCAGCGGTCACGGCCCAGGAGGCGGCGCTCAAGATCAAGGAGACATCCTACCTGCAGGCCGAAGGGATGAGCGTCGAGGCGATGCTGCACGGACCGTTCCAGTGCACCGAGCCCGAGGATCTCTTCGTGCTGATCGCCCCCGAGGGCCCGGCCCAGGCGCGCGTTGCGGATCTCGCCGCCGAGGTCGGCGCGATCGGCGCCGGACTCTTCGTCGTCGGCGACGGCACCGCCGAGACACCGCCCGGCGCTGGCACGTGCGTGGTGCCGCGGGTCCCCGAGCCGCTCGCGGCGCTCACCTGCATCGTGCCGCTGCAGCTCTTCGCGTACCACCTCGCGCTGGTCCGCGGGGCGAACCCTGACGGGTTCCGGCTGCACGATCCGCGATTTGCGCAGGCTTACGCGCGGGTCACGCTCTAGGCGCGCCGCCCGGGTCCGCCACCTGTCCGAACGGCCGGGGTCGCGCCCGGCCGGACCGCCGGTGCGGCGGGCGGCGCCTCGGGGTACCGTGGAACCAGCGGAGACATGACAGAAGTGACAAAGGGACCGGCAGATGGGGCCCATTCGACGCCCGCGCCGCGCCGCTGAGCGCCCGGCGGTCGGCGCAGGCACGCCGGCGCACGACCGGCACACGCGGGAGCTGCGGATCCTGAACGCGATCGCGGAAGCCCTCAACAGCGCCCCGGACGTCCAGCGGGCGCTCGAGCAGACGCTCGCCATGGTCGCCGACTTGCTGGACCTGCGCACGGGATGGGTCTGGCTGCGCGACCCCGAGACCGGCCGATTCTACAACGCCGCGGCGCGGAACCTGCCGCCCTACCTTCAAGAGCCCGTGCGCATGGCCGGACGCTCGTGCTGGTGCCTGGACGAGTTTCGCGAGGGCCAGCTCACGCCGAAGAACATCGACGTGATGGAGTGCAGCCGCCTCAGACCCGCGGTGCGGCGGCGGGCCACGGACCTGACGCGCGGCCTTGCGTACCACGCGAGCATCCCGCTCTACTTTCGGGACACGCCGCTTGGAATCATGAACGTGACGGGACCGTCGTGGCGGGAGCTGACCGCCGACGAGTTGCGTTTGCTCTCGACGATCGCCTATCAGGTGGCGATCGCGATCGAGCGGGCGAGGCTCGCCGAGGGCAGCGCGCGGCTGGCGCGGGCGGAGGAACGCACGCGGCTCGCCAGGGAGATCCACGACACGCTCGCGCAGGCGCTCACGGCGATCGCGCTCCACCTGGAAACCGCGGTGCGGCAGCTCGAGCGCAATCCCGAGCGCGCACGACAGCGAGTCCAGCGGGCGCTCGACGTCACGCGGGAGAGCCTCGAGGAGGCGCGCCGGTCTGTGCTCACCCTGCGCGGCACCCCGCTCGCCGGCCGTCCGCTCCCGGAGGCCCTCACCGCGCTGGCGCGCGCCGTCACCGCCGACACCGGCATCCGCGTCCGAGTCGACGCGTCCCGGGCAACACCCCTTCCCGCCGGCGCCGAGGCAGAACTGTTCCGGATCGCGCAGGAGGCGCTGACCAACGTCCGCCGGCACGCCCGGGCGACGGAGGCGACCGTCACCCTCGAGACGCGTGGGCGCCGGGCGCACCTCACCATCCACGACAACGGCCGCGGCTTCGCCGCCGAGCGCGTGGCGGACGGCCGCGTCGGGCTGGTGGGGATGCGGGAACGGGCGGAGCTCCTGCGGGGGTCGCTGCGGGTCCGAAGCACGCCTGGGCACGGCACGACCGTGGGCGCGTCGATCCCGCTCGAGGACGTGCGGACGTGATCCGCGTCCTCATCGTGGACGACCATCCGGTGGTTCGTGAGGGCCTCGTGGCGATCCTCGAGGATGACGAGGAGATCCAGGTGATCGGCACCGCCGGCTCCGCCGCGGACGCGATCGCCGCGGCCGGCCGGGACCGACCCGACGCCGTCCTCCTCGACCTGGAGCTGCCCGACATGAACGGCGTCGAGGCGATCCCGCGCATCTCGGCGGTGGCTCCCGACGCACGCGTCATCGTGTTGACGGCGTACGACACCGACGAACGGGTGCTCGGAGCCCTGCGGGCCGGCGCCCGAGGGTACCTCCTGAAAGGGGTCACGGGGGATGAGATCGCGCGGGCGATCCGGGCCGTTCACGCCGGCGGCTCGCACCTCACCCCGAGAATCGCGGCGAAGGTGTTGACGCAGGTCCGCGCGCCGGGGCGAGGCGGGGCGCTCACGCCGAGAGAGCGCGCGGTGCTCCGCCTGGTCGCCGACGGTCTCTCCAGCAAGCAGATCGCGACCCGCCTCGCCATCACGGAGCGCACGGTCAAGTTCCACGTGGGGTCGATCCTGAACAAGTTGGGCGCGGAAACCCGCGCGCAGGCGGTGGCGGAGGCGGCGCGGCGCGGGCTCCTCTAACGGACTGGGCCCGCTCCACAACGGCGGCGGCGTCCACCTCAGTCAAGAACTCCTCCACGGCCAGGAAGGACACCCCGATCCACGTGCTCGCCGGAGCAGTGGGGCCAGCCCCGGTCGATGTGCGCCTTCGGCATGGCGCTCGCTTAACGGTTCGCGCCGCCCGACGATGCCTCCCCACCGGACCATTCCTCCCGACGCGGTGGCTCGTCGGTTCGCTCCCTGTCCTCCCGGCCAGGGGCCGCGACCGCACCGACGGCCGGGGGCACGCCCCGCACGGCGCACGGTGTGCGTGGGAGGACGATGGCGCACACTCAGTGGCAAGGAACGTGCAGAGGAGGTAACGTTGATGCACCTTCGCGATTCGGTCGCGCTCATCACAGGAACATCTCGGGGACTCGGCCTCGAAGTGGCGAAGGCGTTCGCGCGCCAGCGCGCGCGACTCGTCCTCACGGCGCGGGACGGCGAGTCCCTCGAGCGCGCCGTCCGCGCGGTTCGCGCGGACGCGCGCGACGCTGTCGG
>DASQGM010000195.1:0-22391 GCA_035632615.1 bacterium
CTTCGGAGGGATGAATCATTCGGATAGAGATCAACCGAATGACCATCATGCTCATCAAGGTTCAGCGATCATATGTTCGTATGTCGCGTCTGTCAGCACGGAGAGGCTCCGTTCGCCCTCGTTGAAGAGGAGATCCACGATCGACAGATCCGGAATGAACGGGACCGCCGGGAACTGCTGCCGGTACGCGGGCGCCTGCCATCGCTGCGGCTTGATCTCGATGCCGTACGGGGCGAACTCGGCGACCTCGAGATGGTTCGTCGCCGCGTAGTCGCCGGTCAGGTAGGTGGTCGCGCCGAGTGCCCGGCAGATCGCGATTACCCTCTCGGTCCCGCCGCCGGGGACCCCGAGCTCCGAGCTCCGTACCAGGCGCGTGCCGATCCCGAGCGCGGAGAGCACGATGCCCAGTGCTGCGATGTTGCACTCGCACACGGAATCCCAGGGCTGCTCGTACAGGGGCTGCAGGAGCTCGCGATACCGGTCGAAGTGTGGCGCCCGGGCGTAGTTCGACTGGAGCGCCTGCCAGTGCTTGGCCCGCCACCGATGCTGGTTGTTGATCGCCACGTCCTTGATCGGCTTGCCGAACGCGTCGAGCACCGGCACGGTCAGGTACATCCATCCCTGGGCGCTCTTGATCTTCGTGCGGTTCTGCCAGCCGCTCTTCGTGAACTGCACGTCGTCCAACAGGACGAATACGTCGCTCCGCGCGATCTTCTGCACGTACCGAAGCCATGGGAGGTAGTGGGGCTGGTGGATCCCGACGATCACGGGCCGACGGTGAGATGGCCCTTCGGCGACTCCACGAACCGGTGCTCGCGGCACCACTCGATCGTCCGGGCGAGGCCATCTTCCAGCGCGATTGCCGGCCGGTATCCGAGGACGCGCTGCGCCTTGCGCAGATCCGGAACCCGGCGCGGGGTGTCCTCGAACCGTTGGCCGTAGTAGTCCTGGTACGCGACGAGCCGCACCTCGGAGTCGGACCGCGCCAGGTTCTTGATCAGCAGCGCGAGGTCGTACATGCTGATCTCCGCGTCGTTGCCGATGTTGAAGACCTGCCCCTCGGCCTCCGCCACCTCCGACGAGCGCAGGATCCCCTGCACGGTGTCCTCGACGTGGCAGAAACACCTCGTCTGGCGGCCATCGCCGTGGACGGTCAGCGGGTTCCCGTTCAACGCCTGGTGGATGAAACGCGCGACCACCGTCCCGTAGCCGTTCTCGTGGATCCGAGGCCCGTACACATTGAAGAATCGCAGGATCGCGACGGGGAGCCCGCGCGCCGCGTACGCGTACGCGAAGTGCTCGTCGATCGCTTTCGACGACGAGTAGGACCACCGCGAGATCGTCGTCGGCCCGAGGACGCGGTCGTCGTCTTCGCTCAACGGCGCCTTGGTGGATTTCCCGTACACCTCGGACGACGAGGCGATCACGACCTTGCGCCAGAAGCGAAACGCGGCGCGGAGGATGTTCTCGGTGCCCTCGACGTTGACGCTGATCGCGGCCAGCGGATTCTCCACGATGTGCCAGACGCCGACGGCCGCCGCCAGATGGAACACCAGGTCGCAGGACTCGACCAGCCGGTTGACGACGTCCCGGCTCAGGATGCTGTCGTTGACGAGCGTGAAGTGCGGGCGCCCCAGGTGATGGCGCACGTTCTCGATCCGTCCGGTGGACAGGTGGTCCAGGACGCAGACGTCGTCGCCCCGGGCCATCAGCCGATCGACCAGGTGGGACCCGATGAACCCGGCACCCCCGGTCACGAGCACTCGCATGATATCCTCCGCGCGCTCCGTACGTGACGTCGCATAGTTCTTCTGCTTCCTTCTAACATAGGAGGGGCACTTTCGATAGCGGTCATCCGAGCGAAATCGATGGTTCGTCCGAGCACGGGTCCCCTCGGGCGGTCAGAAGTGCGGCGTAGAGCCGGTCGATCTGCTCCACCATTGTGTCGATCCCGTAACCGCTCACCGATTGCCGCGCTCTTTCCCCGAACTTGCGACGAAGTTCCGGATCGCGCAGGCACCGCACGATCGCGTCCGCGAGAGCTCCGGGATCCGCCGGGGGCACGAGGAGCCCGGTCTCGCCGTCGGCGACGACGTTCTGGATGCCGCTGATGCGGGATCCCACCACCGGACGGCCGGCGGCGAGCGCTTCGACCGCCGCCCGGCCCATGCCTTCGTTCAACGACGGCAGCACCACGACGTCGAACAGCGGCAGGAGCTCCGCCACGTCGTCCCGCAGCCCGAGGAACACCGCCCCGCCGTCGAGGTGCCTTGCCGCCGCGGTCGCTTCCAGGCTCGCGCGCAGCGGTCCGTCTCCGACGAACACGACGATCGCTCCGGGTACTGCGGCGCGCACGGCGGGCACGGCGTCGAGGAGGTGGTGCACGCCCTTGACGGGGACCAAGCGGGCGACGCACCCGACCAGGGGCGCGTCCGGCGGCAGGCCCAGCGCACGGCGCTTCCGCTCCGGGGATCCGCCCGCCGCCTGGAAGCGCACCAGATCCACACCGCTGTGGACGACGCAGAACTTGTCCGGGCGCCCGATGCGCAGCGTCAGGTGATCCTCTCGCTCGGCCTCGGTGAGGCAGATCACGCGCGCCGTCCGGGTCGTCAGCAGGCGCTCGACGGCCTGCAGGGCCGCGGAACCCCTCGCGCCGAGATAGTCGTGAAACGCGTGGCCGTGCGGCGTATGGACGACCACCGGGACGCGGGCGCACGCCGCGGCGATCCGGCCGAGCAGCCCCGCCTTGGTCGTGTGCGTGTGCACGATGTCGAAGCGGCCGGTCCGCATGAGCCCGTACAGACGCGCGAGCGCCACCGGGTCCTTGATCGGGTGCGGGTCGCGGACCAGCTCCGGGATCCGCACGAAACGCAGGTCGCCCGGGATGCGGGGCTCCAGCGTGCCCTCCGGACCGGTGGTCGGCCCGCTGGCCAGGGTGACGTCGTAGCGCGCGGGGTCGAGGCGGGTGGCGGTGAGGAGGGTGTTCTCCTGCGCTCCACCCACGACCATGCGCGTAATGACGTGGAGGACGCGAATCCGCCGGGCGCGCGGGTGCTGGCGACGTTCATCGCGAGACGGCTTGGGGTCCGTGCGCATTCCCGTCATCCCAGCGAGCCCGCGGAGCCAGCCGCGGTCCCGATCTCCGTCCACGTGGCCTGCAGCGCGCGACGCCACGCCGCCTGCAGCGCCTCGGCCCGCCGGCGTCCCTCGTCGCCCATGCGGGCGGCCGCCCCCCGGTCCCTCAGCAGCCGGCTCAGCGCGTCGGTGACCTCGTCGACGCTGTGGGGATCGACGAGGACCCCCGTGACCCCGTCGAGCACGGCGTCCGCGACGCCGCCGCTGCGTCCGCCCACGACCGGCTTGCCGCACGCGCCGGCCTCTAGGAACACGATGCCGAAGCCTTCGATCCCGTCCCGCTGCTCGAGCGCGCGGCTCGGCATCACAAACACGTCGCACGCCGCGTAGAGGAGGGGCAGGTCCCGGTCGTCGACGTGGCCGGCGAACACCACGTCGTCCGCGCACCCCACCTCGCGGACGAGCGTCCGCAGGCGCGCCTCTTCGGGGCCGGTCCCCGCGATGAGGTAGCGCACCGGGCCGGCCGCCCGGCGGATGCCAGGGAGCGCGCGGATCACCACGTCGTGCCCCTTGCGCTCGACCAGCCGGCCGACGGTCAGGATCACGCGCGCCCCGTCCAGACCGTAGCGCGCCCGCACCGCCCGGACGTCCAGGTCGGGCTGGAAGCGGTCGGTGTCCACGCCCGGCGCCAGCACCTCGATGCGCGGATGGGACACGCCGAGCGCGGCGTAGTGCCGGCGCGTGAAGTCGCTGTTCACCACGACCCGGTCGGCGCCGCGGATCACGCTCCCCGCGATCTGCCGGATCGCCCGCCAGCGCATGTACGGGGCCATCTCGCCTCCGTGGAGGTAGATCACGTACGGGACCCCGAACATCCGGCGCAGCACGAGCGCGACCGGGCCCAGGTACAGATGCGCGACGTGGACCGTCGTGATCCGCTCGCGCCGGACGAGCGCTGCGGCGTGCGCACCCAGGATCGCGAGCTGGCTGAGCCGGGCGAGCGGATGCGGACGCACGGACACCAGTCTGCGAACGATCCGGTAGGACTGGCCTGCGTCGAACGCGCGGTCGCCGGGAAAGCGCGGGGCGAGCACGACGACGCTGTCGTGCGGGACGGTCGCGCAGATGCGCGCGTACCACGTCGCTTCTCCTCCCGGCATCGGCGGGAAGTCGTTCGTGAGAAGCAGGGCCTTCACGACGCCTGCCCGGCGCCGAGGAAGTAGGGGAGCTTGCCCGACGGCACCCGCTCGAACCGGTCCACGAGCCGGACCTCGATGCGCCACCCGGGATCGAACGCCTCGCGCGCGGCCTCGGCCACGCCCTCCAGACCACCGATCGTGCCCGACGCTGGCCGTTCCACGTCGAGGACGACGACGCCGGCCCCCGGGTGCACGACGCGGACACGCCCCTGGAGGTCCGCCGGCAAGGCGCCAAGACACCGCTCCACGAGCGGCCGCGCGAGACTCCGCGACCGCGCGCCGTCCAGGCGATCGCGATCGCGGCCCAGGATCCGGAGCGTCGGCAGGCCCCTGCCGCAGCCGCACGGTTCCGAGTCGACCACGCCGATGTCCCCGATCTCGTACCGGATCAGCGGAAACACCCGGTTGCGCAGGTGAGTCGCGAGCACGCGCTCCCCGCCGTCCGCGGCCGGCACGGTCTCGAGCAGGACACCTTCCGCGGTCACGTGCAGCGTGCCGTGGGGACACTCAAACGCCACCGAGCCGAGCTCGCCGCTGCCGTACTCCTCGATCACGGGACACTCCAGCGTCTCCGCGATCGCCTGGCGCTGAAAGACGTACAGCGGCTCGCCCGTGAGCACGACCGCCTTGGGCCGCACGCGCGGCCGGCGGCGCTGCGCCCGGATCGTCCGCACGAGGCGGTGCACCGCGGACGGATACCCGTAGAGCAGCGCCGGCTGGAACCGCTCGAGCCCGTCCAGCACCTGCGGCGTCCGGTCGTCGAACCCGGCGTCCACCGGATAGCGGCGCCAGTTGACCACGCAGTCTTTGGCCCGCGCAAGCAGCGCGTGCAGCGGCGAGACGTGGGAGCTCCCCAGCAGCAGGGCGATCGGGGCGCCGGGATCGACCCCCCACCATTGGAACCCGCGCCAGGTGCCCGCGACGTACCACCCGTATGTCTCCCGGTCCAGCGGGATCGAGACGGCGGCGCCGCCGCTGCCGCCCGACGTTCGCCGCAGCCCCCGCGGACGGGCGCGTCCGATCTCCGCGGCGTGGGTGGCGAGCTCCTGCCGCGTGAGCGGGGCCACCCGGTGGAACGCCTCCGGGCCGATCGGCGGCGGTCCGATCTGCGCCAGGCGGCGCCGGTAGAACGGACTCTCGTCCCAGGCGACCTGCAACATTTCTTGCAGCCAACCCCACTGGCGTGCCCGCAGGATGTCCGACGCCCACCACTGGGCCTCGGCGTGAAGGATCCGCGCCTCCTCCGCCGAGCGGCTGAGGAGGATCCGGCGTCCGGCGTGGCGGAGCCGCAACACCGTACCCCGCGCGGCGCGCTGGGCGATCACAGCGAGTCCTCCCGAAGCCGCCGCATCCCCCATGCGTAGCCCGCCGCGTACGACGCCAGCGTCGCAAGGTAGATCCAGCGCATCGTGAGCGCCGCGCCCAGCAGCCGGCCGAGGTAGCGGAGGCCGCGCGTGACGCGGCTTCCCGCCGCGTCGGGCCGGGCGTGGTGGTCGAGCGTCTGGTCGATCACAAACTCCGGATAGAACTTCGCCACGTACGCGGCGCCGGCTCCGTTTCGAAAGTACTGCCGGACGATGCCGCGGAACGTCGGCGGCAGGATGTGGTGGATCCACGCGTGCGGGATCACGACGACGCGGTATCCGATTCGGCGCACCTCGCGCCTGAGATAGGGGTCCAGGCCCCGCGGGATCCACTCGTGCTCGCCGCCGATCCGATAGAACACGTCCTTGCGGATCGCCAGGCAGGGATGCTCGGCCATGTCGCTGTCCGTAACCTCGCCGACAAGCGCCGACGAGCGGCGTGGGAGCTCCCGCATCGCCCGGCGCACGACCCACGAGACGTCGCGCGGGATCACGTTGCTGACCCCGGCGATCCCGATCGTGGGATCCGCGGCGCACGCCGCCACGATCCGTTCCAGCAGGTCGTCGTGCCCCAGTCGGGTGTCGTCGTCCATCGTCACCAGCAGCTCGCCGCGCGCGATGGCGGCGGCCGTGTTGATCGCCCGTCCCTGGCGGCGGTCGCCCTCGACCACGACGACCTCGAATCGCGTGAACGTCTGCCGCCGGAGCTCGCCGAGCAGGCGCGTGAGGTTACCGCCGCGGGTGCCGTCCGCGGTGGGGATGATTACCGTCACGTCGGGCGTCGCCGCACGGTCCGGTCCGGGGATCACCCGCACGGTCGGCAGCGGCCCTTCGCGCAGGTAGCGCACGAACGTCTTGCGCATCGTGGCGGCCGCCGCGGCCGGCGTCGTCGCGTCCGCCGGGATCGCTACCATCGGTCTCATCGCTGCGCTCCTCGTCCGCCCGCCGTCCTAGGCGAGGTCCCCGAGCGAGGCGGGCGCGGTTTCCCGCGTCCCGCCGTCCAGGTGCAGCCGTGCCCACACCTCGAGGACCAGCAGGCTCCACAGGCGCCGGCCGAAGTCCCGGCGGCCGGCTTGGTGCTCGTCCAGCAGCCACCCCACGAACTCGGGCGACCACAGCCGGCGGCGCTGCGCGGCGGGCCCGAGCAGGACCCCGCGCACGTGCGCGCCCGTCCGGCCGCGGAGCCACCGTCCGACGGGCATGCTGAATCCCTGCTTGCGCTGCCGGAGCAGCGGCGCGGGCACGAGGTCGCGCACGGCGCGCTTGAGCAGGTACTTCGACGTCAACCCGCGGACCTTCAGCTCGTAGGGAAGCGTGGCCACGAACTCGACCAGATGATGGTCGAGCAGCGGCGTGCGCGCCTCCAGGGAGTGGGCCATGCTCATCCGGTCCACCTTGAACAGGATGTCGTCCGGCAGGTACAGGGACTGGTCCGCGTGCAGCATGCGCTCGCGGGCGTCCTTGACCGCGGCTGCGGCGAGCAGCTCCCGGAGAACGGCGGTGCCGTCGTGCCCGTTGAGCTGCGCCCGGAACGCCGGATGGTAGAGCGACGCGCGGAACGGTTCCCCGACGGTGGTCCGCCGGAGGTACCCGTCCTCCATCGTGCCGGCGATGTCCCTGAGACCGCTGCGGACGCGGCCGGACCATCCGCCCGCGGGCACGGGATGGCGGTCCGCCGCGACGCGGGCGAGCGTGCGCCGGACCGGTGCCGGCAGCCACCGGGACGCCCGCCGGAACTGGTCGCGCGTCGTCCACCCGTACCCGCCGAACAGCTCATCGCCGCCGTCGCCCGAGAGCACGACCTTGACGTGCTCCGCGGCCAGCCGCGACACCGCGAACATCGGCACCGTCGAGTCGTCGGCCATCGGCTCATCCAGGAACCACGCGAGCTGCGGCAGGCGCGTCATCTCGTCGTCGCCGAGCACCACCTCGTGATGCTCCGTGCCGTAGCGGTCCGCTGCCTGCCGCGCGTACCCGAGTTCGTTGTACGCGGGGTCGTCGAAGCCGATGGAGAACGTCTTCACGCGCTCGCCCGTGACCCCGCGCATCAGCCCGGTGACGGTGCTCGAGTCGAGCCCGCCGCTCAGGAACGCGCCCACGGGCACGTCGCTGATCATCCACGCGCGCACCGCGTCGTCGAGGTGCGCCCGCAGGCGGTCGGTCGCGTCGGCCTCCGAGTACCGCTCGCCGGTATCGTAGCGGACGGTCCAGTACCGGCGCACGCGGGTCTGACCCCGCGCCCACACCAGGACGTGCGCGGGCGGCAACTTGTGGAAGCCGGCCAGGATCGTGCGCGGGCACGGCACGTAGCCGAGCGTCACGTACTCGTCGAGCGCGCGCGCGTCCAGTTCCGGGGAATGCGGGAGCGCCCGGCGGAGGCTCGTCAGCTCGGAGGCGAACGCGAAGCGCCCGCCTTCGTTTCCGTAGTAGAGCGGTTTGATCCCCAGCCGGTCGCGCGCCAGCACCAGCGTCTCGCGACGGTCGTCCCAGATCGCGAACGCAAACATCCCGCGCAGCCGCTCGGCGCAGTCGGCGCCGTACTCCTCGTAGAGGTGGACGATCACCTCGGTGTCGCTCGCCGTGGCGAGCCGGTGTCCCCTGGACACGAGCTCGGCGCGCAGCTCGCGGTAGTTGAAGATCTCGCCGTTGAACGCGACCCACGTGGTGCCGTCCTCGTTGCTGAGGGGCTGGTGGCCCCCTTCGAGGTCGATGATGCTGAGCCGCCGGGCGCCGAGCGCCGCGTGCCCCTGGAGGTGATGCCCCTGGTCGTCCGGCCCGCGGTGGACCATCGCATCGGTCATGCGCTGCAGGTCGACCGGTTCCTGCCCGGTCGCCGCGCCGGTTGTCACGAAGCCGCAGATCCCGCACATCGCCTACGCTCCCTCGCTTCCTTCGCCGCCCGTGCGGGCGGCCGTTACCCGACCTCGACGAGCGGTCCGCGCGCGGCCGCGCCGTCGAGGAGCGCGCCGTGGAACGCGTCGAGCCGGTCCGCCAGCACGCGCCAGTCGTACTCGCGCACCGCGAGCGCGCGCGCGGCCCGGCCGATCCGCGCCCGCCGCGGCGCGTCGCGCAGCAACGCCACCGCCTCGTCCGCGAACTGCTCGACCCCGGGCGCGACCACGATTTCTTCTCCCGGCGCGGCGTCCAAGCCCTCGGCGGCCAGAGGACTGGCAAGGACCGGCCGCTGCATGGCCATGGCCGTAAACACGCGCACCTTGGTCCCGGCGCCGGCGCGGAGCGGAAGCGTCACGACCGCCGCCCGCGCCAGATAGGGACGGACGTCCGGGACGCGGCCGGCCACCGTAACGCCCGGAAGCTCGCCGAGCGCCGCCACGGCCGCGGGCGCGCCGGTGCCGAGGATCGTCACCCGCGCGTCCGGAATGCGCCGCCGCACCCGCGGGAGGATCTCGCGCGCCATCCGCACGGCGGCGTCGACGTTCGCGGCGTCCAGGTGGAACGAACCCAGGAACAGCATCTCGTCGGCGCCGGCGTCGTCGACCGCGTGAAAGAACTCGGTGTCGACGCCGTTGGCGATGGTCGCGGTCCGGACCCGCGGCGCCCAGGCGCGGATCTGCGCCGCGTCGCGCGTGGACACCGCGATGCACCCGTCGAACGACCGGACGGTGGCCGGCTCATACCGGCGAAGCTTGATCAAGTCCAGCCCGTAGTACAGACGTCGCGGGCCCCACGGCATGAGGCCGAGCTGCCGCTCTCGAGACTCCGTCGCGAGGCAGTGTTCCACCAGCACCGCGGGCAGCCCGTCGGGAAGCGCCTGCCGGAGGTGCGCGAGCCCCAGGAACTCGATCTGCGCGACGTCGAACCGCCGGCCGCGCGTCAGCGCACGGGCGCGCGAGGCGAGCCCGTCGGAGGTCAGGCTCACCGACGCCGGCAGGGGTCCGAAGAGGTGCCGCGCGTGTTCCTGCCACGGCCGGGAGGCGGGCGCCGGAAACGGCTCCACGGCCGCGCAGAAGCCGAGGGCGTCGGCTGCGTCGCGCGGGATCGGTCCGGGACACAGCAGCACCACCTCGTGCCGCGCGGCCAGATGGCGCATCAGGTGGTAGATGCGAATCGCCCCGCCGAAGTCGAGCGGGTACGGGATAAACGGCGCGGCGACGAGCAGTTTCACAGGGACAGCTTCCTCGCGGTGCCGACCCGGCCGGTCACGCTCCAGCGGGCGAGCCGGCTGAACTCGGCCGTCTTGCGTCGGGCGCGTCCGAGCCCCAGCAGCGACGGGAGGCCCCACACCAGCACCCGCGCCACGCTGTTGAGAAGCACCGTTGCGTGGAAGAGGATCAGGCCGGCGCGCCCGTAGTGGAGGCGGAACAACAGCGCCTGCGAGCGCATGTGGTCCTCGTACTGCCGGTCGGTGGCGTTTCCCCACGAGCTGCCGCCCAGGTGCACGATGCGGGCGTCGGCGACGGATACGATCCCGTATCCCGCGCGGCGCGCGCGCAGGCCCCAGTCGATGTCGACGCCGTACACCCAGAACCGCTCGTCCAGGAGCCCCACGGTCGCAAGCGAGGGCCGCCGGATCATGAGGGCCGCCGAACTGACCCAGTCCACCGCGCGGTCGGTGCGGTGGTCCCACGACCGGTAGTCGTCCCACAGCCCGATGCGGAACAGCCACAGCGTGTTGCCGATCAGGGATCGAAGCGGGAACCGCCAGCAGGACCGCTGGATCGTCCCGTCGGTGTTCAACAGCGTGGGCCCCACGGCCGCGGCCTCCGGGTAGCGCCGCAGCGCCGCGACCAGCGCCGACACCGCCCCGGGGTGGACGATCGTGTCCGCGTTGAGGAGAAACACGGCGTCCCCCGTGGCCAGGCGCATCCCCACGTTGTTGGCGCCGGCGTACCCCGCGGTGGCGGCGGTGCGCACGAGGGTCACGTCGGGAAACGCCGCGGCCACCGCGTCCGCGGTCCCGTCCGTCGACCCGTCGTCCACGACGATCACCTCGTGCTCGAGGGACGAGCTCCGCAGGTCCGCCAGGAGCGACCGCAGGCACGGCTCCACCGTCTTGAGGGCGTTGAACGTCGTGATGACCACCGAAACGCGCATCCCGCTCACCTGAGTACCTCGAGGATCTTCGCCTGGGCTTCCACGATCTCGTCATACGTCCCGATGTCCACGTAGAAGCCGCTGGGAAACGCGTGCCCGCGCACCCGGAGGCCCCGGGTCAGCGCCTCGTCGATCGCGTCGCCCAGCACAGGCTCGCGCGGCCGAGCCTCAACGGGCCGGGCGGCGATCTCGTGAATGAGATCCGTGAACGACGGCTCCCAGACCGCGAGGCCCCACATCTGTGTCAACGTGGTCGTCTTGGGCTTGTCGACGTGGGCGACGACCCGGCCCGATGCGTCCATCCCGACCATGCCGAATTTCCAGGGACGGGCGGTGTCGAACAACCCGAGCGTCAGATCGGCGGCGTGACGCCGGTGCGCGTCCAGGACCTGTTCGAACGCGTCCGGCGGGTGCGTGATCGTGTCGGGCATGCCGAAGACCATCCGCGCCCCCCGCGTCCACGGATACGCGAGATCGATCGCGTGCATCATGCCGAGCGGTTCGTCCTGATAGAGGTAGGCGAGGTGCAGACCCACGCGCTCGCCGCCGGCATAGTACCGCAGCACGTCGTACTTGTGCTCGCCCACGATCATGAGTACGTGGCGCACGCCGGCCTGCGCCATGCCCTCCAGGACATACTGGCTGACCACCTTGGGCCGGCGATGCACCTCGCCGTTCACCTCGTACGGCTGCCAGCCCACCGGAAACAGCTCCTTCGGGGCGGGATACGGGGCCAGGCGGGTTCCCCGCCCGCCGGCCGGCACAATCCCGATCAGTCTGTCGCTCATGTTCCGTGCTCCTCCCGTATTGCGGCGGGCCCGCGAAGCGCGCCGGCGAGTTGCGCCGGTTCCACGCTCCGGTCGATTTCGCCGGCCGGGCGCCCGGCGCCGAGCACGCCGGCGTAGGCGAGCTCGACCGCGTCCACGTGCTCGTCCATCCGCCGGGGGGCGGCGATCGCCGCCGACAGCCGGGCGATGAGGTCCGGATGCTCCACCACGCGGAGGATCCCGGCCCGCAGCGCCTCGACGTCGCCGGGGGAGAAGAGCAGGCCGGTCTGGCCGTCCCGGACGTACTCCGTGATCGCGCCGTGGGCCGCCCCGATGATCGGGATCCCCGCGGCCTGGGCCTCCAGCCCCACCAACCCCAGCGTCTCGGTCATGATCGATGGGAAGACGGCGACGTCGATCTCGTCCAGGATGCGGCCGAGCTCGCTTCGTGAGTACCTCCCGGCGAACCGCAGCCCGGGATGGCCACCGCTCAGCGCCGTCAGGTGCGCCCGGTCCTCGTCCTCGACCGCGCCGTAGAACGTGAACTGCGCGGACGCGGCCGGGACGCCGCGGGCCGCTTCGGCGAGGAGGTGGGCGCCCTTCCAGGGCGTCACGCGTCCCAGGTAGCCAAAGCGCACGGGGTACCGCTCGAACGCACGCGCGCGCCGCTGCACCTGCCCCGCGGCCTGCAGCGCGAGCGGGAGGACGCGGATTCGCTCCTGCGGGTATCCGTGCCGGACGTACACGGCCTTCGCGAACTCCGACACGGTGAGCAGGCAATCCGCGTCCAGCAGCACCTCCCGCATGCCCGTCTCGCGCGCCGCGTAGGCGCCCGCGAGCCGCGGGTCCGCCACGCCGTCCCCGGCCGCTCGGTCGCCCACGACGAACTGGGAGCCGCTTCCGCCCCGGCGCCGCCGGTAGAGTCGTTGTGCCCAGCGGACGCCGTCCCGCAGACCGGCCGGCAGGGTGGCGTCCGCCCACCGGGCGAATCGCCGCGTCGCGGGGGCGGGCTGGGCACAGTACCTGGCGCAGTTCCGGCCGCCGTCGGACCCGGAGCAGGGGACGAGGCCGGGTCTGACGAGCAGAAACTGGCGGCAGAACGGCCAGAAGTCGTGGAACGTCACGACGACCGGCACGGCGGATGCGCGCGCCGCGGAGACCACGCTGACGGGGACGCCCGACAGGTCGTGGATGTGCACGATGTCGGGTCGCAACGTCCGGATCGCCTCGTCGACGGCCCGCTCGATATCGGGCGCGGCCACATCCGCGCGGAGGCGCGCCGCGTCGGACTCCGGACGGACGCCCGGCGTCGCGATCACGCCGACGGCCGTGCCTCCGTGGTTGGTCCACGTGAGGCGGGCGCACGCCCGCCGCCCCCGCGGCTCGACGTAGAGGTGGGCGACCTCGCGGCCGCGCGCCGTGAGCGCGCCGGCGAGATCGCGCACGTACGTCGCCACGCCGGTCAGGGCGGTGTACGGGTCTTCGCGTGTGACCAGGAGGATACGCACGTCACATCCTCAGGCTGGCTCGGACGGCCTTCCAATTGCCGATGGCGCCTCGGCCGAGGGCCGTCGGCGCCGTGAGCGGGTGGTCGAGCAGCGACCGCCCCAGGCACGCCGCGGCGCGCGGCCACCGTCGCCTCGACGCGTGCATCAGCGCCAGCGCCGTCCAGAGCGCGCTCCACGCGATCCGCTGCTGCTGTGCGATCTCCTGCGGCAGCCGGGGGGTCGCAAACAGCGAGCGGAGCAGCTCGGCGAGCTTCGCGGTAACCGCGTCTGCGGCACCGGTGAGCTCCTGCCACGTCTGATGGCCCGCCGGGAGCGTCCGCATCGCCAGGCCGATGTAGAACCCCGGCCGTGTGAGCGACCCGGGCCGGAGCCGCACGCCCTCCAACAGCAGGGCGCGCGCGTCCTCGAGCTGGCCGCGCCACAGACAGTACATCGCGGTGTTCACCAGCAGCGTCTGGTACGCGGCCTCGCGGAACGCGGGGGCGCGGAGACGCGCCGGCAACGCCCCGCCGTCGAAGACGCGGTCCAGCACCCGTCGTTGGTAGGCCGCGTGCTTCGCCGGATTGCTCGTCAGGCTCGCGTCGGACAGGCGGGCGAGCGTCAGCGCCTCCGGCACCGGACGGAATCGGTGGCCCGCCACCGCGATGCGCAGGAACAGGTCGTAGTCCTCGGCCCAGCTGAGCGCGGGGTCGAAGAGGCCAACCTGGTCCAGGCACGTGCGCCGGATCGTGACCACGGACGGGCGCAAGAAGCACCCCATCAGCAGCGGTTCCAACACGTCGCCCTCGTGTGCGGGCGCGCAGACCTGCGGCCGGGTGTGCCCGGCCTCGTCGATGAACGACCACCAGTCGTAGACCACGTCCGTCCCGGGGTCCTGGTCGAGTGTTTCCACGGCACGCGCGAGTTTGTGGGGGAGCCAGACGTCGTCCGCGTCCAGGAACGCCACGTAGGCGCCGCGGCCGCGCCGGATGCCGGTGTTGCGGGCGGCCGACGGGCCGGCGTTGGCCTGCTCGACGAGCGTGACGCGCGGACCGAGCGCCGCGACGCGCCCGCGGGTGTCGTCGGTCGAGCCGTCGTCGACGACGATGATCTCGCAGTTGGCGTACGTCTGATCGAGTGCGCTCCTCACGGCGTCCTCGATGAACCGGCCGGCGTTGTACGCCGGGATGATGACGGTCACGAGCGGCCCGTTCACGACGCGCTCTCCAGGCCGCGGGAGCGCGCCGATTGCCACGTCGCTCTGACCGGCGCCCAGTGGCCGGCGCCCGCCCGCGCGAGCGCGCCGGTGGCCGTCGGCGGATGCACGAGAAACGCCCGTCCGAGGCTGGTCGCGGCCAGCGGATGCCGCCCCGCGAGCCGGTGCAGCGCGGCGACCGCTATCCAGGCGGCGCTCCACGCCCGCCGCTTCTGCCGGGCCACGACCGGCGGGAGGTCCGGCATCCGGAACAGGCCGTCGAGCGTCGCCGTCAGCAGTGCCACCGCGCGATCCGACCGTTCGGCGAGATCCGACCGCGTCTGACCGGCGCGGGACGCGGGGAGGGCCCGTTGCGCGAAGTCCAGGTAGAAGCTCGGCCGGAGCAGCATGCTCGGCTCGCGCCGGACGCCGTCCAGGAGCAGGGCGAGCCCCTCGGCGCGCCGGTCCGACTGGAGGTATCGCGCGGCGACCGAGATCGACAGTTGCGCGTAGGCTTTGGCCCGCACCGCGTCGCTCTGCAGCGCCGGCGGCAGCCTCGAATCGGCGAATGCCCGGTCGAGCACTATCCGGCCGTCCTTGACGACGGCCGCGAAGTCGCGCGTGATGTTGTGCTGGTGCATGCGGTAGCGGACCAGCGCCTCGGGAACGCACTGAAACCGGTAGCCGTGCAGGGCGATGCGCACGAACAGGTCCCAGTCGGCCGAGATCCGCAGGGTCGGATCGAACAGCCCGACGCGGTCGAGACAGGTCCGCCGGATGGTGACCATCGATTGGCCGATGAACAACCCGCGGAGAAGCGGCTCCAAGAGATCGCCCCCGTGGGCCGGGGTGAACGGCGGGCCGATCGGGGCGCCCCGCTCGTCGATGCCTGCGTAGCCGTGGTAGGCCGCTCCCGCCCCGGGGTCGCGCTCCAAGGACTCCGTGACGCGGGCCACCCGGTGAGGGACCCAGACGTCGTCCGCGTCGAGAAACGTGACGTACACGCCGCGGGCGTGGCGGATGCCGGTATTGAGGGCGGTCGCCACGCCGCCGTTGGGCTGAGTGAGCACCGTGACCGCCGGTACAAACCTCGCGATGCGCTCCTGCGTGTCGTCGCTGGACCCGTCATCGACGACGATGACCTCGAGATCGCGGCAAGTCTGGGCCAGGACGCTGGAGACGGCTTCTTCGATGAACCGTCCCGCGTTGTAGGCCGGGATGATGACGCTGACGGCCGGCGCTGGCATCACGCGTTCCCCGCCCGCGCGGAGCGGGCCGGTTGCCACGTCGACGCGATGGAAGTCCACCGCCCGGTGCTCGCGCGGGCGAGCGCGGCGGTGGCCGTCAGCGGATCGGCGAGGAACGCCCGGCCCAGGCTGGTGGCCGCCGCCGGGTACCGCCGCCCGAGCCCGTGGAGGCCGCAGAGAGCCAGCCAGAGGGCGCTCCAGGCTTCCCGCTTCCGCCTGGCCACCTCCGCCGGCAGGTCGGGCATCTGGAGCAGTCCCCCGAGGGCTCTGATCAGCAGGGCGGCGGCCTGCCCCGAGCGGCGGGTGAGAGCGTCCCACGTCTGATCGGTCACGGGGAGCGTTCGCAGCGCCAGATCCAGGTAGAAGCTCGGATGGGACAACACCCGGGGATCGGGGCGGACGGCCTCGAGCAGCAGCGAGAGACCATCCGGCCAGAGGTCGGCCCGCAAGCACCGGGACGCCATGAAGATCGCGTGCGTCCGGTACACGGACGCGCGGAACGCGTCCGTCCGGAGCCGCGCCGGCAGCCGCGGATCGGCGAACGCCCGCTCCAGGACCGTGCGGCCGAACGAGGCCGCGGTGCCGAGCGCCCGCGTCGAGTTGCCCCCGTGCGTGCGACAGCGGACGAGGACCTCCGGGACGCACCGGACGCGATAGCCGGCCAGCGCGATCCGGAGGAACAGGTCCCAGTCCTGGCCGAGCCGGAGCGCCGGCTCGAAGAGACCGACCTGGTCGAGGCAGGTCCGCCTGACGATCACCATCGGGGGGCCAAAGAAGCACCCAAAGAACAACGGTTCCAACACGTCTCCGTCGTGGTGTGGAACGACCGGCTGCCCGATGACGGTGCCCTCTTCGTCCGTGGCGGCGTACCCGTGGTAGGCCGCTCCCGCGGCGGGGTCGCGCTCCAGGACGTCCATGACGTGGGCGACCTTCTCGGGGAGCCAGACGTCATCGGCGTCGAGGAAGGCGACGTATGCGCCGAGGCTCTGGCGGATGCCGGTGTTCCGGGCGCACGCGGCCCCCGCGTTGGCCTGCCGGATCAACGTGACGCGCGGACCTAAAGCGGCCGCGCGCTCGCAGGTGTCGTCGGTGGAGCCGTCGTCGACGACCACGATCTCACACGCGGCGTAGGTCTGGGCCAGGACGCTCCCCACCGCGTCCTGGATGAACCGGCCGACGTTGTACGCCGGGATGATCACGCTGACGGTCGCGTCGCTCACCGCGTGCGCTCCTCGACCCCGAGCGCGGGCGCCATCGCGTTCGCGCCGGTCGCTACGTCCCAGTCGTGGTCCACGTGGATCGGCGCGTCGGTGCTGAGGTTGCTCACCGCGGACACGCCGGTCATGTTGGTCGGCCCCTCGGTGACGCGAAACGTCCCGACCATTTGCCAGCCGAGCAGGAACCCGTACCCGTGGGTGCCCCGCACGCCGCACCACGCCTGGTACACGCGCGGCATCAGCGGCAGCCCGCGCATCCGGCACGAGACGACGCTCGGCCCGTCGATGACCTCCGGCACCTGGCCGTCCACCGCCATCGAGCAGACGATCAGGGCGCCCGGGCGTCCGTCGCCGATGCCGACCGCAAAGTTCGGCCGCACGATCGGCCTGGACGAGCGTACGGCGAGGCGGACTTCGATGTCTTCGCCCGTCCGGAATGCCGTCCGCTCCGCGCCGGAGGCGTCGTGGAACGTGATGCGGTCGATGACGATCTGCCCCGACGGGTTGTCGGCGCCGATCTTGCTCCACCGTTCCTGCTGCCGGTTGTCGATCCACGCGATGTACGATTTCAGGATGTCAGGGACCGACCCGGCCGCCTCGATCCGGCCGTTCAGCAGAAAGATCCCGCGCTTGCAGATCGCCTCGACCGCCTGGAGGTGGTGCGAGACGAACAGGAGGGTCCGGCCCTCGGTGACGAGCCGCATCATGCGCTCCACGCACTTCGACTGGAAGCCGGCGTCTCCGACCGCGAGCGCCTCGTCTACGACGAAGATGTCGGGGTCGATGTGGCTGGCGATGGAGAACCCCAGGCGGAGCTGCATGCCGCTCGAGTACCGCTTCACCGGCCGGTCGAGCACGTGGCCGAGCTCGGCGAACTCGACGATCTCGTCAAACCGCCTGGCGATGTCGGGTTTCGACATCCCCATGATGCGTCCGTACAACCAGATGTTCTCGCGTCCGGTCAGCTCGGGGTGGATGCCCGATCCGACCTCGATCAGGGCCCCGATGCGCCCGCGCACGTGGATCCGCCCCTGTGACGGGAACGAGATGCGCGTCAGCATCTTCAGCGTCGTCGTCTTGCCGGCGCCGTTCGGGCCGATGAGCGCGAACGACTCGCCTTCCTTGACTTCGAACGAGATATCCTGGAGCGCGATCGGCCCCTCGGGCTCAGTGCGCCTGCGCGTGAGCCACGCCGCCGCCGACCGCCCGAGCCGGCTCAGGTCGCCGCGCAGGGAGGGATAGCCCCAGTTGTTGCCGGGGTACCGCTTGCTGACGTTGTCGAACCGAACGGCCCAGCTCATCGGCTACACCACATCCGCGAATCCCGGTTCCATGCGCTTGAAGACCCAGTATCCCACGTACGCGATCACGCACGCCGCGACGGTGCTGGCGGCGAGCAGATGCAGGTCGGGCATGCGCCCCTCGGCGAGCGCGCGGCGAAAGCCGTCGAGCAGCCCGGCGGCCGGGTTGAGCGCGACGTACAAGTTCCGCCACTGCGCGCGCACCGTGCTGAGCGGGTACGCGACGGGGCTGGCGAACATCCACAGCTGCAGCCCGACCGGCAGTACGTAGCGGAAGTCACGGTAGTAGACGTTGAGCGCGCCGAGGAGCAGCGACACGCCGGCGGTGAGCACCGCGAGGACCAGCCACAGCGGGATCGCCATCAGGACGTACCAGGACAGATGGCCTCCGAGAAACGGCTCCAGCCCGAGCAGCAGCGCGAACCCCACCGCGAAGTCGAGGCCGGAGCTCAGTACCGCCCCCAGCACCGGCGTCTCGCGCGGGAAATAGATCTTCCGCAGCAGCGCCCCGTCCATCAGGAGCGCCTGCGCGCCGAACGACACCGAGGTCTGCACGAAGAACCACGGGACGAGTGCGGCGAGCGCGAACGCCGGATACGACGTCGCACCTCCCGACACGTTGGCCATGCGCCCGAAGACGACCACGAATACGCCGAGGAAGATCAAGGGCTGCAACACCGCCCACCCGACGCCGAGCACCGCCTGCTTGTACTTCAGCCGGATGTTGCGCTCGGCAAACGCGAGCACGACCTCGCGGAACGCCCAGAGCTCCCGGAGGCGGTCAACTTGACGCGTCCGGGTGACCGATTCGATGACCAGTTCCACTGCGGTTGTCGCCATGGCGGTGTTGTTGCGCTCCTTCCCGCACGATCCTCGGTCCCGCCACCCGGGCGGCGCGATGCGCCCCGAGGCCGGGTGACGTATGCCACGCCACGCTAGGCGTGTCGTTCCGACAGAGCCGATGAAGTGTTCGGGGCTTCCCGGTCGGAGGGCGGCGCCCACAGTTCGCGGCGGGTGCGTGCGGGCGGGCGCGATGCCCCCGGCAGCCGGCGCGTCACCGCGAGGCGTCTCCACGGGTTGGCGGTCGCCGGCGCGGCGAGCAGCAACGCCGGCCGGACCGGCACGAGCGCCCTGCTGCCGATGCGCGGACGCGCCTCGGACGTCGCGGGTTGCGGCACGAGCACCCGGTAGAGCACGCCCACGAGCGCCGCGATGACGAAGAACGGGCCGCCCGTGTGCGTGGCCGAGACCGACGCCGCAAAGATGCTGTACACGGCGTACCCGACGACGACCAACTGCAATCCCTGCACCAATCCGGCCGCCGTGGGATCGGTCGCGATCCGGCGCATCTCCTGCATCACGCGGAGCAGCCGCCGCCCAAAGAGCAGGAAGATCGCCAGCCCCGCGAGCCCCGTGTAGAAGAGCTGAATGACGTACTCGCTGTCGATGAACCCGAGCGGGACGCTGCCCAGGCCGAGGCCGAGCAGGGGTGAGGCCCCGAGCGCCCAGGCGGTGTAGTAGAGCGGTGCCTGGACCCGGTAGAACACCGATGTCGGCGCGGTCGAGGTCTGGTTGAGTGAACTGGTGTCCGGCGAGAACACACTCTGGAGCGTGAGGATCCGGTGGGCGACCCCCTCGGGGTAGACAAGCAGCGCCAACGCGGCGAGCGCCGGCACCGCGAACAGGATCCACCGCTGCTCTTTCACGCCGACGTACAGCAAGATGACCAACGTGGCCGCGATATAGTTCCGGCCGAGCGCGAGCGGGAGCGTGGCCACGCCGAAGAGCACAAGCATCCCCAGCGCGAACCGCGCGCGCGGCGTGGTCACGGTGCGCATCAGCCCGAGCGCGAGCCCGACCGTCACCATCGACGCCAGTCCGGGTTCGTGGATCGGCGCGCCCTCTGGGCCGAGCGCGATCGCCTGGTTGGAGTGGAACTGCCACGCCGAGTAGAGGCTGAGTGCGATCATCGACCCGAGCAGCACGTACACGATCCGCCGCACGTCGGCGAGCGATTCCACCGTGTCCGCCACGATGAAGAACAGCACGACGAACTCGATCCGCTTGAGCACGTGCAGCGGCGAGCTCTCGTACTTGCTGACGGTCGTGAGGTGTGCGGTCCCCAGCGCGGCGCCCCACACCGTGGCCGCCATGGCCACCAAGATGTAGGCGATGAGGAGCCGGTCGAACGGCGTCTGCCGGCGCGCCTTGGCCACGCACAGGTGCGCCAGCCACCCGACGGTCAGCGGCAGCATCATCAGGTCCTCGACCCGCACCGCGACCCCTCGCAGCGGCAGATCCGGCGACAGCGCCATCGCGGGGATGACCAGGTACAGCGCGATCTTCGGGTTGAAGAGCGCCACCACCGCCACGGACGCCGCCAGCATCGCGAGCACCGCGCGGGAGCCCGGCATCGCGAGGCCGCCGAGCGCCACGACGGCGCCGAGGCCGACCGCGAGGTACAGCGGTCCCCGTCCGGCCGGGACGTGCTCCCTCATCGGGGCGAGCCGGAGGACCTGACCCGCGCCGGCGATCCCCCGGCCTCGGTTGCGTGCGAACGCGTGGACATCAGAGCTTCACCACGTGCGGTACCCGGAAGTTGCGGAGCCGGTTCCTCGTGTCGACGATCAACGAGGCCCGGGCAACGACGCGGTCGTAGTCGATGACGCTGTGGTCGGTCGCCAGGATCACGCAGTCGGCCCCCGCCAGGATCTCGTCGGTGAGCGGCACCGACCGGATCGTTCCGGGATTGGCCAGCGTGACCTCGGGCACGTGCGGATCGTGATAGATGACCGACGCCCCGCGCTTTTCGAGCAGCCCCATGACCTTCAGCGCCGGGGACATCCGCACGTCCGGAATGTCCTTCTTGTAGGCCACGCCGAGGAGGAGAATCTTGGCGCCGCACAAGGTCTTGCCCATCCCCTCGAGCGCCCCGACGGCCCGGGAGACGACATAGTACGGCATGCTGTCGTTGACCGTGGCCGCCAGCTCGATAAACCGCGCGTGGAAGTCGTACTCCCGCGCCTTGGCCGAGAGGTAATACGGATCCACCGGGATGCAGTGGCCCCCAACGCCCGGGCCGGGATAGAACGGCATGAAGCCGTACGGCTTGGTCGCGGCGGTCTCGATGATCTCCCAGACGTCCAGGCCCATCCGGTCGCAGAGCAGGGTCAGCTCGTTAACGAGCGCGATGTTGACGTTCCGGAACACGTTCTCGTAGACCTTGACCATCTCGGCCACGGTCGGCGAGGAGACGAGGACCACGTTGTCCGCGACCTGCTCGTAGAAACAGCGCGCGGTCTGCGTCGACGCCGGCGTGACGCCCCCGACGACCTTGGGGATCGTGCGCAGGCTGAACCGCCGGTTCCCCGGGTCGATCCGCTCCGGCGAAAACGCCAGGGCGAAGTCGGGCCCCGCCTGCAGCCCGCTGGTTTCCAAGATCGGCTTGACGACCTCCACGGTCGTGCCGGGATAGGTCGTGCTCTCCAGCACGACCAGCATCCCGGGGCGCAGCATCGGCACGCACGCGTGGGCCGCGGCCGTGACATGGGACAGATCCGGCTCCTTGCTCTTGGTCAACGGCGTCGGCACGCAGATGATGATGACGTCGACCTCGCGCAGCGCGGCGTAGTTCGTCGTGGCGGTCAGCTTGTTGCCGCGGACCACGCTGCCCAACACGTCATCGGTGACATCACCGATGTACGACTGGCCCGCGTTGACCATCGCGGCCTTGGTGTCGTCGATTTCGACCCCCACGACGGGGAATCCGATCTCTGCGGCTTCAACCGCGAGCGCCAGACCGACGTAGCCGAGGCCGATCACCCCGACGCGCGCGGTCCGCTCGCGAATTTTGGCTTCGAGTGATGTGTCGTGCTGCTGCGCGGCGACAACGTCCACGGAACGATTACCTCCGAGTGGTGGTGTTAGTAATCGATGGTGCGTTTACGGTGGACTGCGCCAGCGCCCGTTCGGCGCTGCCACCGGAGTGGAACCAGAGCCACAGACCGATCGTGAGCCCGCCCGCGACGAGCAGGAGCCCCAGGCTCGTGGCGGCTGCCGCGGGTGCGATCTTGGCCACCGCGCGCGACCGGTAGAAGTACTCCTGGTAGTAGTAGCTGTCCACGAGGTCCGGCCGGACCTTGCTCAGCACCGAACCGATCACGGGCGTGCCGAGCCGGTCGAACTGCAGCTTGACCTGCTCCTCTATCCCGCGCGGCGCGCGGCTGCCGTCGAGCACGAGCAGCGCGCCGGACACGAGCGGCGCGAGCGCGTAGACGTCCGCAAACGCGCCCGCGGACGATGTGTCGATCAACACGATGTCCGAGCGGCGCCGCAGGTCCGCGAGCACCGAGGCCATCGAGGCGGATCCAAGCTGCATCCCCGTGTCGGAGGTGCGCTCGGTGCCGCTGGTCACCAGCCACAAGTTCGGCTTCACCGGCGTGAGGATCTCGGGAAGCGTGGCGGTGCCGGCCCGCACCTCCGCG
>DASQGM010000196.1:0-11526 GCA_035632615.1 bacterium
ATCCGGCCGGCCAAGAGGCCGGCCGGATCCGCAGGGGGGGCGATCGGAAGTCCATGACGCCGCGCGAGATCACCGAAGCGCTGGAGGACCAAATGCTGTCGTCCCGCGGCGCGAGGAGCGCGCGCTCGCGGGGGCGGGAGCGGCGCGAACCGTTGGACTTCCTGCGGACCGAGTTCCAACGCGAGCGCGACCGCGTCGTGCACTCGAAGGCGTTTCGGCGGCTGATGCACAAGACGCAGGTGTTCGTCGCCCCCGAGGGCGACCACTACCGGACCCGGCTGACGCACACGATCGAGGTCGCGCAGATCGCCCGCACGATCGCGCGCGCGATCCGGATCAACGAGGATTTGACCGAGGCGATCGTCCTCGCCCATGATCTGGGCCATCCGCCGTTCGGTCATGCCGGCGAGGAAGCGCTCGACCGCCTCATGATCGATCACGGTGGGTTTCGGCACGATCTGCAGAGCCTCCGCGTCGTCGAGGTGCTCGAGCGCCGCCGGACGCGCGACGGCGCTTACGAGGACGGTCTCAACCTGACGTGGGAAGTGCGGGACGGCATCGGCGGGCACTCCAAGGGCAGGAAGGACCTGGACGTGCTTCCCGGGATCGATGAGGCGCTGCCCGAAGCGGTGCCGCAGACGATCGAGGGACAGCTGGTCCGCGTGGCCGACCGGGTCGCCTACATTCATCACGACACGGACGATGCGATCCGCGCCGGGCTGATCGACGAGCGGGACGTCCCGGCGTCGGCCCGCGAGGTCCTCGGCGACACTCGCGGTCGGTGGGTGGACACGACGGTGCGCGATATCGTGGCCCACTCCACGGGCACGCCGCGCCTCGGGATGAGCGACGCGGTCCGCGTCGCCACAAACGAGCTCAAGGAGTTTCTGTTTACGACCGTGTACCTCGGGTCGGTTGCCAGGGCCGAGGTCAGCAAGATGCAGCGGATGCTCGAGGTGCTGTTCGATTACTACGTCGAGCATCCGGAGGAGATCACCTCGGACGCACGCCGGTTGCTCGACGACGGCCGGGCCACGCTCCACCGGACCGTCTGCGACTTCCTCGCCGGCATGACGGATCGGTTCGCGATCCGGACGCACGAACAACTGTTCGTCCCGAAGGCATGGGGTTTTTGACGCGCCGGCCAGCGTTGGCCAGGCGCGATCGGCCGCGCGCAGGACACCGTTAGAGCGTATGTGCTAGACGGAAGAGTTGAGTACGAGGACCAGCGCTGGAACCTGGTTGCCGCATCTGTGAAGTTCCCCGCTCGTCCGCGGCCACATCATGGCGGCAGAAGACGATAGCACTCGCTCACATTCCACCCGGTAGTATACTCTTCCCGCCCGATACCTGACGATCTCCGGCGAGACTATCATAAAGTGTGTGAGCGCAGCAGCGTCCTGCGCAGGAAGTGCTCCGACGCATTGAGCTCGCGGGGCCCATGCACGGCGCCGCGGCCCTGCGCGGGTGCCGCGCCAAGTTCGCCCGGAAGAGCCAGGGAGGGATGGGGATGACCACTCGTTGGGTGCGCTGGTTTGACGAGGTCGGCATCGACGACGTCCCGCTCGTCGGCGGGAAGAACGCATCGCTGGGGGAGATGTTGCGTGAGCTGCGGTCTGCGGGTGTGCGCGTCCCGGGCGGTTTCGCGCTTACCGCGGAGGCGTTCCGGGAAGTGCTGCGCGCGAACGGCCTGGAGACCCGGATTTATGAGATCCTCGCAGGGCTGAAGCCGGGAGAGGTGGACGCTCTCAAGGCGGCGAGCAGGCGCATTCGCGATTTGGTGCTCGGCGCAACATATCCCGAGACGGTCCGGGCGCAGCTGACCGAGGCCTATCGCGAGCTCTCGCGGAAGGAGGGCACCGTCGACCTGGATGTCGCGGTACGGTCGTCTGCCACGGCTGAGGACCTGCCGACGGCGAGTTTTGCGGGACAGCAGGAATCGTACCTGGAGGTCCACGGCGAGGCGGCGCTCCTCGACTCGGTCAAGAAGTGCTTCGCGAGCCTCTTTACTCCCCGGGCGATCAGTTACCGTCAGGACATGGGATTCGACCACGCGAAGGTGGCCCTGTCGGTGGGCGTGCAGAAGATGGTGCGGGCCGACGAGGCTGCATCGGGCGTGATCTTTACGCTCGACACCGAGTCGGGGTTCCGTGACGTCGTGCTCATCACGTCGATCTGGGGGTTTGGGGAGAACATCGTGCAGGGCCGCGTGGGCCCCGACGAGTTCTACGTGCACAAGCCCACGCTGCGCCAGGGATTCAAGCCGGTGCTCTGGCGCAAACTGGGTGCCAAGGAGTTGCGGCTTGTGTACGACGAGGCCGGGCACCGTCTGCAGAACGTCCCCGTCGCCCCAGAGCGGCGCGCGACGTTCTCCATCAGCGACGAGGAGGTGCTTCAGCTCGCACGCTGGGCGGTGGCCATCGAGGAGCACTACAGCCGGAAGCGCCACGAGGCGCTTCCGATGGACATCGAGTGGGCGAAGGACGGCCAGACAGGCGAGCTGTTCATCGTACAGGCGCGGCCCGAGACGGTCCACAGCCAGAAGAAGGGGCCCGTGGTGCGCACGTACCGGCTGCGGGAGACCGGAAAGGTCCTGGCCGAAGGGCTGGCGGTCGGTGAGGCCATCGCCGTCGGTAAGGCTCGGGTGATCGAGAGTCCGCAGGGCATGGACGCGTTTCAGCCGGGGGAGTTGCTGATTACCCACATCACAGACCCCGACTGGGAGCCGATCATGAAGATCGCTGGCGCGATCGTGACCGAACGCGGCGGGCGAACCTCGCACGCGGCGATCGTCGCTCGGGAGCTCGGGGTCCCGGCGATTGTTGGCGCGTCCGGCGCGACTCAGGCGATCCGCACGGGACAGGCCGTGACCGTGTGTTGCGCCGAAGGCGAAGTGGGCCGGGTCTACGAGGGGACGCTGCAGCACGACGTGCAGGAGGTGGACCCGACCACCTTGGGGCGGTCCCGCACGAAGATCATGATGAACGTCGGCACGCCCGAGCAGGCGTTTGGGACAGCGCGGATCCCGAACGACGGGGTCGGACTGGCGCGCATGGAATTCATTTTCGCCAGCTGGGTGCGGGTCCACCCGCTGGCGCTGACACGGTACGCAACGCTGCCCGTCAAGATCAGGCGGGAGGTCGACGCGCTCACAGCCGGGTACAGCGACAAGCGCGAGTACTTCATCGACAAGCTCTCCCAGGGGATCGGGACGATCGCGGCGGCGTTCTGGCCCAACCCGGTCATCTTGCGATTCTCGGACTTCAAAACGAACGAGTACGCCCATTTGATCGGGGGAGCCCAGTTTGAGCCGCACGAGGAAAACCCTATGCTGGGCTGGCGCGGTGCGAGTCGCTACTACCATCCCGACTACAAGGAAGGGTTCATGCTCGAGGTTGCGGCGGTCAGGCGGGTGCGCGAGGTGTTCGGCCTGAAGAACCTCAAGGTGATGGTGCCGTTCTGCCGGACGCCCGAGGAGGGGCGGCGGGTGTTGGAGGTCATGCGGGAAGGCGGGCTCGTGCGGGGCGAGGATGGGCTTGAGGTCTACGTGATGGCTGAGTTGCCCTCCAACGTCACGCTCGCGGAGGAGTTCGCCGAGGTGTTCGACGGGTTCTCGATCGGCTCGAACGATCTCACGCAGCTCACGCTCGGCGTGGATCGGGACTCAGACCGCGTGGCCGCGCTGTTCGACGAGCGGAACGAGGCGGTCAAGCGGGCCTGCGCGGAGCTCATTGCGAAGGCGCGCCGGGCGGGTCGGAAGGTGGGGATCTGCGGTCAGGCCCCGTCGGACTACCCTGAGTTCGCGGCGTTCTTGGTCGAGCAGGGGATCGACTCGATCAGCCTCAATCCGGACGCGGTGGTGGCGACCAAGCTGCGTGTCCTCGACGCGGAGAAGCATCTCGAGCTACCGCGTGCGGTCGAGGTGGCTGGCGAGTCCTGAGAGCACAACCGAACGTCGATCGGGTGCGACCCGTGACACGGACCGGCAGCCGCGGACTTAGGGCAGGAAGCTCGTGGGGGGCGCCTGGCAGGTGAACTCGGCGCGCCAGAGACTTGCGTGTGCGGGCCGCTACGGCTTCGATGTGTTGGCTGCCCGCCCGTCTCGGCGCCGGCCGACTTAGTCGCCGCCGAGGTACAACGACTCCAGCCCGACCAGCCTCTGGGTGATGAGCACGACGACAAGGGCCATCCCGATGCTGATCGTGCCGGCCACGGCGGCCGTGGGGTCGAACGAAAAGCGGAGGTAGTCGAACAGCTCGATCGGCAGCGGCGTCGTCCCGACCCCGCTCAACAGCAGCGAGATGTTGAACTCATCATAACTCGTGACGAACGCGAACACCGCCCCGGAGATGACACCCCCTTTGATCAACGGCAGCGTGATCCGCCAGAACGTCTTGAACGGCCCGGCCCCGAGGTTGCGGGCGGCCTCCTCGAGCGTGCGGTCGAACCGGATCAGCACGGCGGTGGTGATGAGAAACACATACGGCACGCAGATCAGCGTGTGGCCGACGATCAGGCCGGCAAGGCCGGCTTTCTCCCACCCGACGGCGTAGAAGAAGATCAGCAGCGCGATGCCCGTCAGGATGCCCGGCACGGCGAGCGGGGCGATCATCAGAATCCGCAGCGTGTTTCGGAGCCGGCCCGAGAACCGCACCACCCAGAGGCTCGCCATCGCGCCGACGATCGTCGAGGTGACGGTCACCACCGTGGCCAGTTCCAGGCTGAATCGCAACGATCGCACGAACGAGCGGCTGTGCGCGAACGCCACGAACCAACGAAACGACAGCCCCTCCGGTGGGAAGCGCAGATACGCGCCCGAGTTGAGCGCCGCGAGGACCACGACCACGACCGGGGCCAGCAAGAACACGTAGATCAGGCCGACGGCGAGATTCATCCACAGACGCTCGCGCGGCCGGATCACTGTGAGACTCCCACGCACGTCATCACAGCGGTCGGCTGGCGCGGCTCATCGCGCGGACGTACGACCCAACGACGACGAGCGTGACGAGGAAAAAGATGATCGCGAACGCGCTTCCGCCGGGCCAGTTGAACAGCTCCGTCACGGTCCGGACGACGAGCAGGGGGACCGTGAGCACCGTAAAGCCGCCGAGGAGCGACGGAATCACGTACGAGCTGACCGTCAGCACGAAGACCAAGATCGTGCCGGCGAGGACGCCGGGTAGGCTGAGGGGCAGGACGACCCGCCAAAACGTTCGCCAGGCGCCCGCGCCGAGCGACCGGGACGCGAACTCGAGCTCCGGGTCGATGCTCTGGATCGTGCCGGCGATCGACAGCACCATGAACGGCACAAACACGTGCACGAGCCCGATCAGGACCCCGGTGTTGTTGTACATTAGGGGCGCGCCGCGGAGCCCGAAGGCGCGCAGGAGCTGGTTGATGAGTCCCGTGTCCTGCAGGAGGATCATCCATCCGTACGTACGGATCAGCACTCCCACGAGCAGTGGGGAGATCACCAACACCATGAAGACGCCGCGCAGGCGGCGGGAAGCCCTGGCGAGGTGATACGCGAGCGGGTAGGAGACTACGAGACAGACCACGGTCGTCGCGGCGCCGATCCACAACGTGTGCCAGATGACCTGCCAGGTGAACGGATCCCGGAGCAGGCCCGTATAGTTCCCGAGCGTGAGGATGCGCAGATACGGCGCCCGATGGCTCGGGGTCATGAGGCTGATCAAGGCGAGGTTGAGGTACGGCAGGACGAAAAAGACCGTGAGCACCGCGAGGGCCGGGATGATCAGCAGATGCCGGCCGACGTCGCGAGGCACGGCCCGTGCCGCCGGTGCTCCGGCGTGCGTGACCGTCATCGTTAGGTCCCTCCGCGCGGGAGCACCCAGCCCGCAGCGGGGTCGAACGATACGGCGACCGCGTCGCCCACTCGTTCGGAGGCGCTGACGCGTCCCTGCACGCGGAGGACGAGATCCCGCCCGACATCCACCCTGAAATCGATCAGGGCGCCGAGAAACGTGCGCTCGCGGATGGTGCCCCGCATTCGGTTGCGGCCGTCCTCGGGCGAGGAATCCGGGCGGCCGAGCTCAAGGTGCTCAGGGCGGATACTGAGCAGCGCGTCCGCCCCCTCCCGCAACGACGCGTCGCCGAGCGACGAGACGTGGCCTCCTGCCGTGTCGAGCACGACGCGGTCACCGGCGCACGCGCGCACGCGGCCGGGGATCAGATTGGTGAGCCCGATGAACCCTGCAACCGCGGCAGACCGCGGCCGCTGGTAAACTCGTTCCGGCGAATCGTACTGCTGCAGGACACCATTCATCAGGACTGCCACGCGGTCGGCCAAGACGAGCGCTTCCGCCTGATCGTGCGTGACGTACAGCGTCGTGATGTGGAACTCTTGCTGCAGCGACCGGATGAAGAAACGCATCTCCTCCCGGAGCTTTGCGTCCAGGTTGGCGAGGGGTTCGTCGAGCAGCAGCACGCTGGGGTTGATGACCAGGGCGCGCGCCAGCGCCGTGCGCTGCTGTTGGCCTCCCGAGAGCTGGCGCGGATACCGCCCGCTCAGGCCACGGAGCCCCACCTTGTCCAGGATCTCGCCCGCGCGGCGGCGCACCTCGGTGCGGCCGACCCCACGCATCTCGAGCCCGAACGCTACATTCTGTTCCACCGTCAAGTGCGGGAACAGCGCATAGTTCTGAAAAACCATGCCGCAGTTGCGCTTCTCCGGAGGGGCGTCGGTGACGTCGAGGTCTCCGAGCCGCACCCGCCCCTCCGTCGGCGTCTCAAAGCCTGCAATCATGCGGAGCGTGGTGGTCTTCCCGCATCCCGACGGACCCAGGAGGGCCACGAGCTCGCCGGACCCAAGCTCAAGCGTCAGGTCCTGGACCGCGGCGGCATCGCCGAACCGCTTTGTGAGGTGATCGAGGGTGATTTGAGCCATCGTCGGTCAGGCCACCGTCTCCGCCGCGCCGGCGGGCCTGTTCTGCATGACGGTACAGCGGGCGGCTGCTCGGGATAAGCGGGGGCTCCCACCGCATCGGCGGGCGCCCCAGACCAGGCGGGCGCTCACGTCGGCGCTAACAGTGCCCGGTCACCTGGTGGTTCCAGGCGTCCGTCATCGCATCGCGCGCGCCGGAGCTGTTGAGCCATACGTAGTCCCAGCGGGGAATCCGGGTCAGCTGGTCCGGCGTCACCGGGATCAGCTTCTGGAGATCGCTGCTGATGGTTACATGGCCGTTGGCCGGCGTCCAGTAAAACTTCTCCGTCCACTTCTGTTGGACGGGCGGGCTCAGCCAGTAGTTGATGAACGCATACGCGAGGTCCTTGACCTTGCTCCCGGCCGTCACGTTCATGTCCTGCTCGAACATACCGCAGTAGCCTTCCTTGGGGAGCACCCATTCGACCGGGAGCCCCTTGGCTTTGAGAAATGCCCAGTCGGGGGCGTCGATTACACCGACGTACGTCTCGCCCTGGGTTAGCATCGTCTGTTCGGTGCCGCTGAAGTCCACCTGGCGCGCCGCGCACAGGTTCTTGCCGATCCAGTCGACCGCCGGTTTGTAGTTCTTGTAACTGCCCGTCAGAATTTGCGACATCTTCATCACGTGCTGCGGTTCGCCCGAGTTGCCGATGGTGAAGATCGTCGTTTTGTTCCCGTACTTTCCCAAGTCCATCCATGACTTCGGCACATCCTTGACCTGGTCCGAGCGGTACGTGATCCCCAGCGCGCCGACGAGTCCCAGGACGCCCACATCTTTCGGCTGGCGCAGCGGCTTCGGCACGAACGCGAGGTTTGGCAGTTTGTCTGCGGGCAGCGGCGCGAAGTAGCCTTCGAGCCGCAACTGCGCCAGGTAGGTCTCGTTGGTGACGAAGACGTCGTACGGCGGGTTGCCCTTCCCGGCGGCCTGCATCTTGGCGAACCAGTCCTTCGCGAGCCCGATCGCCAGCTCCACCTTGGCGCCGGTGAGAGCCTCGAACGGCGGAATGTGTTCCTTCTCCATGAAATCTTGCCAAGTGCCTCCGTAGCTCGTGACCACGAGGGTCTGGCCCTTGAACTGTCCCGTCTGGGCGAAGGCAGGATAACCTTCGCCGAGGGCGCCGATGAGCGTCGACGCGGCTCCCAGGCCGATGCCCAGTGACGTCAGGCGCTGGAGCAGTTCGCGCCGCGTGAGCTGCGCGGCGCCTGACGGATGGAGCGCGCGTCGTACCTCGCGATGCCGCAGCAGATCGGCGATGTTCATCGATGCCTCCGCGTTGTAGCGTGTGCGCGCCGGGAACACGGCCGCCCTCTAAGCGCGCGGCGGCGTCCGCCCGCGGCGTTCAACGAGTGTTCCACCCGCGCCGTGGGCGTTCCTTCACCACCGCACGAGGGCATTCTTGCACGTCGCGAGAATACCCCTCACGGTGGGGTGCCGTAGGGGTTGCCTATCCGACGGGGATAAGGAAGCATGGCTCTCAAGCAGACGCTCGAGATCATGGAGTTGGTCGACTCGGCGCGTGCCTCCGGTGGCCGCGTCGCGGAACTGCTGAAGGCGCGCGGGCTCAGCCTTGTGACGATGGAGCCGATCCGAGGGCCGCGGGGCGCGACCGAGTTCCTCACGGTCGCCGTTCCCGGCACCGCGGGGAAGCTTGCCGGCGGCGCGGCCCCGACCCTCGGGGTGGTCGGTCGTCTCGGGGGGCTCGGCGCGAGGCCGGAGCGGATCGGCCTGGTTTCGGACGGCGATGGGGCGGTGACAGCGCTCGCCGTTGCCCTCAAGCTTGCCGACATGGCGCGAGAGGGTGACCGTCTGGTCGGCGACGTGCACATCGCCACGCACGTGTGCCCGAATGCGCCCACGCAGCCGCACGAGCCGGTCCCATTCATGGGATCGCCCGTCGACATGCGGACGATGAACCAGCGGGAGGTGGATCCCGCGATGGACGCGGTCTTGTCCGTGGACACTACTCGCGGGAACCGGATCGTGAACCGCCGCGGTGTCGCCATCTCGCCCACGGTCAAGGAAGGGTACGTGCTTCGGGTCAGCGATGACCTGCTGGACCTGATGCAGATCGTCACGGGGTGTCCGCCGGTCGTGCTCCCGATCACCACCCAGGACATCACGCCGTACGGCAACGGTGTGTACCATGTGAACAGCATTCTTCAGCCGAGCGTCGCGACGAGCGCGCCGGTCGTGGGGGTGGCGCTGACGGCCGAGGTCGTCGTGCCGGGCTCGGCGACGGGCGCCAGCCAGGCGGTGGACATCGAGCAGGCCGCGCGGTTCTGCGTGGAAGTGGCCAAGGCGTTCGGCGCGGGCGGGTGCCGATTCTACGATCCGGCCGAATATGCGCGGCTGCTCGAACTCTACGGATCGCTCTCGCGTTTGCAGGGGCAGGGAGCCGAGCGGCGTGCCTGACACCGGGGGCGCGAGGTGGAGCGCGCAGGGGGAGGAGCCATGCGGACCGTCGGGTTCGTCACCATCGGACAGTCGCCCAGGCCGGACCTGATCGACGAGTTCGACCGGGCGCTCGCGAACGTGCGGCTCGTACAGGCGGGCGCGCTGGACGGGTTGAGCGACGCCGAGATTGCGCAGTTCGCGCCGCGCGAAGGCGACGCGGTTCTGGTCAGCCGTCTTCGCAGCGGCCGTGAGGTGCGTCTCGCGCACCGTCGTGTCGCACCCAGGGTACAGGCCGCCCTGAGCCGTCTCGCGGCCGAGGGTGCCGATCCGCTCGTGCTCCTGTGCACCGGAGATTTCCCCGATCTCGTGTCGCGCGGCGTGCTCGTGCGCCCGAACCGGGTGTTCCCGCACGTCGTCGCGGCGGCGCTCGAGGGCGTCCGGGTGCCGGGCCGGGAGGCGCGGCTGGGTGTGGCGGTGCCCGATGCCGCTCAGGTGCCGTGGGCGGAGAGCCGCTGGCGTCGGCTCGCACCCGCGGTGGCGGTTGCGGTGTCGCCCTACGGCGAGCCAGGCCGGCTGGACGCCGCAGGGCGGGCGCTCGCGGGCGCCGACGTGTCGCTCGTGGTGATGGACTGCATCGGCTACACACGGGCGATGCAACGTACGATGGCGCGTGCGGCGGGGGTGCCGGCCGTGTTTGCGACCGGTGCGGTCTCGATGATCCTCCGGGAACTGTTCACCAGGACCGCCGCGCCGGAGTGGGTCGGACCGACAGCGAAGTCAAATGGCTGTTCGACGGGAGAGCGACGATGAGCGACGGTCGACACGTCGGCAGCGTTGACGGCGTCGAGGTGAAGGGGGTCGTGGACGCCCGGCTCGCGCCGGTGCTGAGCCACGACGCGCTCCGGTTTGTCGCGCGTCTGCACCGGGAGTTCAACGCGACGCGGGAGGGCCTACTTCGGGCCCGCGCCGATCGGCAGGCCGCGTTCAACGCCGGGGCGCTCCCAGAGTACCTGCCCGCCACGCGGAGCATCCGCGAGGGCGCGTGGCGCACCGCGCCGATTCCCGACGACCTCCAGCGGCGGCACGTCGAGATCACCGGCCCCGCGGAGCGGAAGATGATCATCAACGCGCTCAACTCTGGCGCGGACGTCTTCATGGCCGACTTTGAGGACGCGCTCTCGCCGACCTGGGCGAACGTCCTCGAGGGCCAGCAGAATCTCATCGACGCGGCAGCCGGGACGATCGCGCACACCAGCCCGGAGGGGAAGACGTACCGGCTTGGCGAGACGGTCGCGACCCTGCTCGTCCGTCCGCGCGGCTGGCACCTGACCGAGAAGCACGTCCTGGTGGACGGGCGGCCGATCGCCGCGGGGCTCTTCGACTTCGGGCTCTACTTCTTCCACAACGCGCGGCGGCTGCTGGAACGGGGCAGCGGACCTTACTTCTACCTGCCCAAGCTGGAGAGCCACACGGAGGCGCGGTTGTGGAACGACGTGTTCGTCGCGGCGCAGGACGCGCTCGCGGTGTCGCGCGGCACGATCAAGGCGACCGTGCTCATTGAGACCGTGCTCGCCGCGCTCGAGATGGAAGAGATCCTGTACGAGTTGCGGGATCACTCCGCCGGTCTGAACGCCGGTCGGTGGGACTACATCTTCAGCATCATCAAGAAGTTCCGGGACCGCCCGGGGTTCGTGCTGCCCGAGCGCGCGCAGGTGACGATGACTGTGCCGTTCATGCGGGCCTACACGGCGCTGCTCGTCCGGACGTGCCACCGGCGGGGAGCGCATGCGATCGGCGGAATGGCCGCGTTCATCCCTAACCGCCGGGACGCCGCGGTGACCGAGGTGGCGTTGGCCAAGGTTCGGGAGGACAAGGTCCGCGAGGCCACAGACGGCTTCGACGGCACCTGGGTCGCCCACCCGGATCTCGTCCCGGTGGCCGCCGGTGTGTTCGACCACGCGCTCGGGCCGCGCCCCCACCAGATCGAGCGGCTGCGCGACGACGTCCTCGTGACGGCGCGTGAGATCCTCGACGTGCGCGTGCCGGGCGGCGAGACGACGGAGGCGGGGCTGCGCAATAACATCAGCGTCGCGTTGCAGTACCTCGAGGCGTGGCTCGGAGGCACCGGCGCCGCGGCGATCTACAATCTGATGGAGGACAGCGCGACGGCGGAGATCTCGAGAAGCCA
>DASQGM010000197.1:0-4004 GCA_035632615.1 bacterium
GCCGTGGCTGATGATGCAGACGCCGTTGACGCCGAGCAGCGTGGCGCCGCCGTATTCGGTGTAGTCCATGCGCCGTCTCACCGCCCGCAGACCGGGCGCCGCAAGCAACACGCCGAGCCGCACGCGCACCCCGCGGGTCAGCTCCTCCCGCAGCAGCGTGAAGATCCCCAGCGCCAGCCCCTCCCCGAACTTCAGCACCAGGTTCCCGACGAACCCGTCGCACACCACGACGTCGGCGACTCCGTCGAAGAACTCGCGCCCCTCGACGTTCCCGATGAACCGGAGCCCGGACTGCCGGAGGAGTTCGCCGGCCCGAATCACGAGATCGTTGCCCTTCGTCTCTTCGGTGCCGTTGCTCAGCACGCCGACCCTAGGCTCCGGGATGCCGAGGACGCGCGCGTAGACGCTGCCCATCACGGCGAATTGCACGAGGTGTTTCGGCCGGCAATCGACGTTGGCGCCGACGTCCACGAGAATGGCCCGGCCGCGGGTCGTGGGCAGGGCGGCCGCGATCGCCGGGCGGTCGATGCCCTCGACGCGGCCCAACCCGAAGAGAGCGGCCGCCATCGCCGCGCCGGTGTTACCGGCGCTGACCATCGCGTCGGCCTCCCCGCGGTGCACCAGATCGACCGCGACGGGGATCGACGCCCGCCGTTTCCGGCGCAGCGCCATCGCCGGCGCCTCGGCCATCTCGATGACCTCGGGCGCCTCCTCGATGCGCACCCCCTGCGCCCCGCCCGCGTGGCGGAGTTCCTCCTCCAGCACACGGGTTGGACCGACGAGGGTCACGTCGACCCCGAGGGTCCGCGCCGCCTGAACGGCCCCCACCACGACCTCGCGCGGCGCGTGGTCGCCGCCCATCGCGTCGACTGCCACCCGCATTCCGCGTGCCCGCGTACTCATCGAGTCGACGGCCCGGCCGTTCAGGCCTTCGACTTCTCCTCTTCCTCGCGCACCTCGATGACCTGTCGCCCGGCGTACGTCCCGCACGTCGGGCAGACCCGGTGCGGCACCATCGGCGCGTGGCACTTCGGACAGCGCACGAGGGTCACCGCCTGCACCTTGAAGTGGGCCCGCCGCTTGGCCGTCCTCGACTTGCTGAACCGCCGCTTCGTGAGTCCCATGGGTCACTCCCCTTCTCCGCGCCGGCGCCCGGCTCCGCGCGTCCGCCTCTTCTTGTCACCCGGAGACGGGCTCTCCCCCGTCCCCGCCCACTCCCGCAGTGCCTGCAACCGGGGATCGATCTCGTCGGCCTCACAGCCGCACGGTCCGGCGTTACGATCGGCGCCGCACGTCGGGCAAAGTCCGCGGCAGACCGGCGAGCACCGCGGGGCGATCGGAAGCGCGAGCGTCACGTGCTGGCGGATCACCTCGGTCAGATCCACCACGTCGCCCGGCTCGATCGGTGACACGAAGTCGTCCGGACCCAGCGCCTGCTCGCCCGCAAGGTCGCGGTCGCCCCGCGCGGGTGGGCGGGCAAACTCCTCATCGACCTCAACGTCGAGCGGCTGCGCAAAGCGGGTCAGGCACGCTCCGCAGATCAGCCCAGCGGTCGTCGACACCCGGCCGTGGACGCGCACCGTGCGCCCGGTCCCGCTCACCACGAGCTCGCCCCGGACCGGCTCCGGCAGCATCACCTCGTCGGACGGTGGATGCAGCCGTTCGCAGAACACCACCGTCCGCGCCGCGCCCGGCTCAACGAGCACGTCCCCGACGTACGCGCGCACGTCCCCACCTCACGCCGCGTGCCCGGGTATCGCTCCCGGGCACACCGGCTCATTATACGGACGCCATTTTCTCGTTGTCAAGGCGCCCCGTCGGGGGACCGGCCCCGTTGCGGTCGCCCAGGATCGCCTTGCCGCGCTTGATCGTGGAGAGGACGCGCGACACCTCGGCGTCGAGCCGCTCGAAGACCTTGAGCGCGTACAGATCCGCCTGCCGCCGCACGTCATCCGCCTCGCGCCGCGCCTCCGCGCGGACCTCCTGCGCCTCGAGCTCGGCGCCCCGCACCACCTCCGCGTCCACTCCCCCGCGGGCGCGCTCCTGGGCCTCGAGCACGATGCGCCGCGCCTCGTCCTGGGCGCGCCGGAGCACGGTCTCGGCCTCCGTCTGCACCTGCTGGGCGCGCGCGGTCCCCAGAGACATCAGCGCACGGAGTTGGGCGACCAGCTGGCGCGCCTCGTCGGTCCGCGACCGCCGCCCGAAGATCGAGCCCCCGGACTCGAGCAGCGCCTCGAGCGCGTCGAGACACTCGGTCACGGACCGGCGCGACGGCGTATTACCGGAAGTGGCCATGCGTCCTCACCTCACGTGCGAAAATATGGTCCGGCGCAGGCGCCGCACGACGCCGGCCGGGACGAGTCCCGCGACGGATCCCCCGAACGAGGACACCTCGCGAATGAGCGTCGAGCTGAGGTAGGCCAGCTCGGGGCTCGTCATCATGAACACCGTCTCGATCTCCGGATCCAGCCGCTTGTTCATCGCGGCCATCTTCAGCTCGTACTCGAAGTCCATCATCGCCCGCAGCCCCCGCACGATCACGCGTGCGCCGACGCGCCGGGCGAACTCGACCGTGAGGCCGTCGAACGGCCGCACCTCGATACCCTTAGACCGGGCGATCGCGGCGCGCAGCATCGCGACCCGCACGTCGGCCGGAAACAACGTGTCCTTCTCGATGTTCGTCAGCACCCCGACGATGACCCGCCCGAAGATCTGCCGGGCGCGCACGATGATGTCGAGGTGACCGTTGTGCACGGGATCGAAGGTGCCCGGATAGAGCGCCGTCTCGGTCCGCGCCATCACGCGCCTCCGTCGGGTTCGTAGAACCACACGCCGGTTTCCCCGTAACGCGCCGTCCGGGTTCGCCGCAGCCCCGCGATCTCGCCCGGATCGTCGCGCCAGTGCCCCTCGGCGACCGCCACCGCGCCCTCGGCGAGCACACCCGACGCCGCGACGGCCTCCAGCGCGCGCGCCTGCAACCCCTGTCCGTACGGCGGGTCCAGCACCACGACGTCGAACCGCGCCCCCTCGCGCCCGAGCGCCGCGACCGCCGTCAGGGCGTTGGCGCGGCGGACCGACGCGCGCGCGTCGAGCCGGGCGGCGCGGAGGTTCTCCCGGATCACCGCCGCGCTCCGCGGGTCGCGTTCGACGAACACGGCGTCCTGCGCACCGCGGCTCAGCGCCTCGATGCCGAGCCCGCCGGTGCCGGCGAACAGGTCCAGCACCCGGGCGCCCTCCAGGCGAGGCGTGAGCGCGTTGAATACCGCCTCTTTCACCATGTCCGACGTGGGGCGCGTCGCGCCGCGCGTGGCCGTGCGGAGGCGCGTGCCCTTCGCGACGCCCGCGGTGACCCGCACTAGCCCACCCTCGCGTTCTCTGGCCGCGCCGCCCCAAACCGCGCGTGCAGGGCCGACGCCACGTCCCGGTGCTCGGGGCGCCCGAGGGCCGCGTCCTGGGAGAGCACGGCCGCCGCATCCAGGCGCGCCCGCTCGAGCCACGCGTGATCGCGCAGCAGATCGGCGACGCGGAGATCGCCGACGCCGTGCTGCCGTCGATCGCCGAGCAGCTCGCCGACGCCGCGCAGCTCAAGGTCCCGCTGCGCGATCCGGAAACCGTCCATCGTGTCCACCATCGCCGCGAGGCGCGCCCGCCCGTCCTCGGTCTTCGGATCGCCGACGAGGATGCACGACGACTGGTGCGTGCCGCGCCCGACGCGCCCGCGCAGCTGGTGGAGCTGAGACAGGCCGAAGCGATCGGCGTCCTCGATCACCATCACCGCCGCGTTCGGGACGTCGATGCCGACCTCGATCACCGTCGTCGCCACGAGCACGTCGGTGCGCCCGTCCCGGAGCGACCGCATCGCGCGGTCGCGCTCGTCCACCTTCATCCGTCCGTGGAGCACGTCCACGCGCACGTCGCGCAGGACCGTGTCGGCGAGGCGCGCCGCGAGCTCGGTCGCCGCCTCGGCCTGCAGTTTGTCGGATTCCTCGATCAGGGGGCACACG
>DASQGM010000198.1:0-10782 GCA_035632615.1 bacterium
TGGGGGCTTGCCAGTACAGCAACTTGAGCACACCGCTTGAGCCACGAGCACCGGCTGGCGCGGCCCGCACGGGCTGCGGCGCCGCCGATGCAAGCACCGCGCTGATGCCACCCGCCGACATCCCCAGCGCCACCAGGCGGGCGATCGCATCGCGGCGGCTGAGCCGGCCATTTCGGACGTCGCGGACGAGCAGATCGAAGTCCCCCTGTCCCATACCTGCACCCCTCTTTCCGCCGTCTGCGCACACTGGATGTGTCATTTAAGGACGCTGCCACATCCTACGCACCAAGTTGCCGCGGAGTTCGAGGTGTTACTAAGAACTCCTGCGGAGGTCCGCCGGACGGCCCTTCCGGGGCTCCGACGGCCGACGCCCAGACCCTTCGCGACGCGCAGGGGTGAGCGCGGGTTCCGGCCAAGACAACACCGGCTACGGCGCGAACACCGTGGAGGCGGACGATGCTGCTCGCAGGCGACATCGGAGGGACCAAAACCGCGCTCGGGATCTTCAGCCCGGACGCGGGGCCGCGGTCGCCGCTGACGCAGGCGACGTTTCCCAGCCTCCACTATCCCAGCCTCGAGGCGATCGTCCAGGAGTTCCTCGGCCAGACGAAGCCATCGATCGACCGGGCAAGCTTTGGCGTCGCCGGCCCGGTCATCAACGGCGTCGCGAAGATCACAAACGTCCCCTGGACGGTCGACGAGGCTGCGCTGGCACGAACGCTGCGCGGTTCTCCGGTCCGGGTCGTCAACGACCTCGTGGCCATCGCCAGCGCGGTGCCCGTCCTGGAGGCGTCGGACCGCCACACGCTAAACCGGGGCACGACCGTGCCCGAGGGCGCGATCGGCATCGTCGCGCCCGGGACCGGCCTCGGGGAGGCGTTTCTGACATGGGGGGGCGGCCGGTACCGTGCCCATCCGTCCGAAGGTGGACACGCAGACTTCGCGCCGCGCACGGCCGTCCAGCAGGGTCTCCTGGCGGCACTCGCGCGCGACGGCTCTCACGTAAGCTACGAGCGCGTGTGCTCCGGCCTCGGCATCCCACACATCTACGCGTACCTTCGGGACAGCGGCGTCGGGCCGGAGCCCCAGTGGCTCGCGCAGGAGCTCTCCGGGGCGGACGATCCGACCCCCGTGATCATGCGTGCCGCGCTCGAGCACGAGCCGCCGTCCCCGCTCGCGGCGGACACCCTGAACGAGTTCGTCTCGATCTTGGGCGCCGAAGCAGGGAACCTGGCCCTCAAGGTCCTCGCCACCGGAGGGGTCTACCTCGGAGGCGGAATCCCCCCGCGCATCGTGCCGTCGCTCGAGGACGGCCGGTTCATGCGGGCGTTCACCGACAAGGGCCGGCTGTCCGCCATCCTCTCTGCGATCCCGGTCCACGTCATCACGCACCCCGGCGTCGCCCTGGTAGGTGCGGCCTGCGTCGGGCTCGACCTCGCGGCTCGGCCAGCCTGAAGCAGGGTCCGCCGCCTCCGCCGCCCAATCGCCTCTCTTGTTCGGCACCCGCGTCGCACGCCGGCCGGCCGGCGTGCATTCCCGCAACGGAGGTGAGGACGATCAAGTACCGTCAGCTCGGGCGCTCCGGAGTGCGCGTCTCCGCGTTCGCCCTCGGCACCAACGCGTTCGGTGGACGCGCCGATGAGACCACCTCGATTGCCGTGATCCACCACGCGCTGGACCACGGCGTCAACCTGATCGACACCGCGAACATCTACACCGAGACCCGGTCCGAGACGATCATCGGCAAGGCGCTGAAGGGACGGCGGGCGCAGGCGATCCTCGCGACCAAGTGCGGCATGAAGACCGGCGACGGCCCCAACGACATGAGTTCCTCGCGGTGGCACATCATGCGCGAGATCGAGGGGAGCCTGCGGCGCCTCCAAACCGACTACGTGGACCTGTACCAGATTCACCAGTTCGACGAGCACACGCCGGTCGAAGAGACGCTGCACGCGTTCGACGACCTGATCCGACAGGGCAAGGTTCGGTACATCGGGTGCTCGAACTTCGCCGCGTGGCAGGTATGCAAGGCGCTCTGGATGAGCGAGCGGTACGGCCTCGCGCGGTACGTGTCGGCCCAGCCGGAGTACTCGCCCGCCGACCGCCGCATCGAGCCCGAGCTGGTGCCGGTATGCCTCGACCAGGGCGTCGGCCTGATCGTCTACTTCCCCCTGGCGGGTGGGATCCTTACCGGCAAGTACAAGCCCGGCGCGCAACCGCCCCAAGGCTCCCGCGCGCTGACGCAGCCGGCGTTCGCGCGCAGGTTGAACGAGCGGAACCTCGCGCTCGCCCAGAACATGGAGCGGCTCGCCGCCGAGATCGGGGCCACGGTCGCCCAGCTCACACTCGCGTGGGTGATGAACCGGCCGGGGATCACCAGCGCGCTCGTCGGCGCGACGCGGGTCGCCCAGCAAGAGGAAAACCTCAAAGCGGTCGATCTGGAGCTGAGCCCCGCGGTGATGAACGGCGTCAACGAGCTGTCACAGGCGTTCGTCGCGTTCTAGGCGGCGTCTCCGCGCCGCCTCGGCGCGGCATGCTAGACTAGAGACGTCAACGCCGCGGCGCGGCGGTCGAGGAGGCACGCAGTGATGGACGACCCTCGGATGCACGGGTTCCTGTTCCTGCGGGTTCCCGCCGGACGACGCACGTCGCACGAAGCGGGGCGCGTGCGCGAGGCGATCGAGTCGGCGGCCGGTACGCCCGGGGTCGCCGGCCTGTACACGTACAGCCTGGTCGGTCTGCGCGGCGATGCCGATCTCGGGGCCTGGATCGCGGCGACCGAGCCGGACGCCTACCAGGAGGCCGCCCGCCGGCTGCTGCAGACGGATCTCGAGTTGACCTGGAGCCTGTGGGGCTTCGTGCGCCAGTCCCAGTACACCGGACGGGACGGCACGAACGTCAAGATCCCCGGGGAGCGGCGGCGCTTTCTCATCGTGTATCCGTTCAGCAAGACCCATGACTGGTACCAAATGGCGCCCGAGATCCGGCGCACGATGATGATGGAGCACTCCCGATTCGGCCACAGCTTCGACGACATCGAGCAGCTGCTGCTCTACTGCACGGGCCTCGCCGACTGGGAGTTCGTGGTGGGTTACGAGACCGACGACCTGACCCGGTTCCAGGAACTGGTCACCGGGATGCGCAGCACCGCCGGCCGACCCTACACGCTGCGCGACACGCCGACGTTTGCCGGCCGCTACGGGTCGGTCGAGGACACGCTGCGGCGCGTGTTCGGATAAGGAGGCGCCCCAGGTGGAGTTCGTTCGCGTCTACGACGTGCTGCTCCAGGCCCGACAGAAGCTGTTGGAGTGGGTCCGCCCGCTCAGCCAGGCTCAATACACGCAGCCGTTTCCGTTCGGGGTGCGGTCCGTACGCGGCAGCCTCGTAGAGATCGCCCGCGCAGAAATGTTTCTCGCGATGCGAATTCGGGAGGAAACGCTGCCGCCGCTCGTCGAGTGGCCGATCAGCGAGCAGCGTCTCCCGACGTTGCCGGATCTGGAGCGCGTCTGGGGCCCGCAGTCGCAGCAGACGCGCGCCACCCTGGCCGGGACGACGGACTGGGACCGCGCCGTGACCTGCCGCCTCATCCGGCCGAATCAGACCGTGCTGCTCACGGCAACGAAGGCGGACATCGCCACGCAGATCCTGATGCACGAAGTCCATCACCGCGCGCAGGCCATGGCGATGCTGCGGCAATTGGGCGTCGAGGCGCAGAACCTGGATTACATCCGCTTCACACAGACCACCGAACCACAGAGTTAGGGCCCCGCGGACCACCCGCATCGTATCGCCACCCCCTGAGCGGGGATTGGCGGTTTGCGTCACCCTTCCCCCGCCCGCGGCGGCGGGTCTCCCTGCCGATCGAAGCCGTCCACGGGAACTAACCACGATGGACCACCGCTCTTAGCGTTGTGTCGGTCGCACGTGGGTCGCGACCGTCAGTTACGATGCGAAGGGAGAAGGACGACCATGAAGAGCATGTTTGTGGCATGTGCCGTCGCCCTGGCTTTGGCGGGAGGCGCGTGCGCTCTGCCGCTGACCGCGTCGGCCGTGACCGTCGTCGTCATTGCGCCCGGACCTCCGCCGGCGGCGCAGTATGAGGTCGTCCCGGCGACCCCGGGACCCGGTTGGGTGTGGGTCGGCGGGCACTGGGCTTGGAACGGCGCCCGATGGGTCTGGGTGCGGGGGTATTGGGCGAGGGGGCCACAGTCCGGAGCCGTGTGGGTGCCCGGACACTGGGCGCCGCGTGGAGGCGGGTGGGTCTGGCTCGAGGGCCACTGGCGATAGTCCGGCGGTGGCGGCGCGTCGGGAGGCGACGCGCGATCACGACGCCGAACGCGGCTGAGATCACAATCGAGGGCGACCGGGCCACGATCAAGACCACGGTGGCCTCGGCGCGGCGCCTGGACGGGATCTTCTCCACAGGGTCGGCGCCCATCGCCACGACCTGCGAATTGCCCTCGACATGAACCTGCCGCGTGGCGCTATTGAAGAAGACGTAGCGGCCGAGCGACCACGTCGGCTGCCGGGCGGGGACGCGGCACACGCCTGCGCGTCGTCGCAAAGGCGTGGGGCGCGTCACCGGAGAAGACACCCCCATGCCCGGCAGATACCGGATCGGCCTCGACATCGGCGGTACCTTCACCGACCTCGTCCTGGCGGACGACCGCGCCGGCGGGATCCGCCTGCACAAGGTGCTCACGACACCCGACGACCCGGCCGAGGGTGCGTTGCAGGGTTTGATCGAACTGTGTGACGCCGCGGAGATCGCGCTCGGCGATGTCGACGCACTCGTCCACGGCACGACGCTCGTGACCAACGCGATCATCGAGCGCGCAGGCGCCCGGACCGCGCTCCTGACGACCCGGGGATTCCGCGACATCCTCGAGATGGGCAAGGAGCAGCGGTACGACATCTACGACCTCTTCTTGCAGTACCCCGATCCGCTCGTCCCGCGGCGCTGGCGCATCGAAGTCGACGAGCGCGTTACCCGCGACGGCGCCGTGCTGACGCCGCTCGACCCGGCGCAGGCGCGGGCCGCGGCGCGCGATCTCGCATCCCAGGGCATCGAGGCGATCGCGGTTGTGTTCCTCCACGCCTACGTCAACCCGTCGCACGAGCGCGCGGTCCGCGATCTCCTGCGCGAGGAGTTTCCGGCGCTCAGCGTGTCGATCTCAAGCGAGATCGACCCGGAGATCCGGGAGTACGAGCGCAGCTGTACGACCGTCTGCAACGCGTACGTCCAGCCGCTCGTAGACCGGTATCTGCGCCGCCTGGACACGGCGCTCGCGGCGCGGGGATTCCGCGGCCGCTTCGCGCTGATGCAGTCGTCGGGGGGCACGATCGCGCCCGACTCGGCCCGCCGGTTCCCGATCCGCCTCCTCGAGTCGGGACCGGCCGGCGGCGCGCTCGTCACGGCGTTCTTCGGCGAGCAACTGGGCCGGCGCGATCTCGTCGCGTTCGACATGGGAGGCACGACCGCCAAGCTGTGTCTGATCCGGGACGGCCGGCCCGAGATCGCGCCGTCGATCGAGGCGGCGCGGGTCCATCGCTTCAAACGAGGCTCGGGCCTGCCGGTCACCGTGCCGGCGGTCGACATGATGGAGATCGGCGCCGGCGGCGGCTCGGTCGCGCGCGTCGATACCCTCGGCCTGCTCAAGGTCGGCCCTCACAGCGCGGGCGCCGTCCCGGGACCCGCGTGCTACGGCCGCGGCGGAATCGAACCGACCGTCACGGACGCGTGCCTCGTGCTCGGGTACTTCGACCCGGGCTACTTCCTCGGCGGGGCGATGCCGCTCGATCGGCGCGCGGCCGTCGCCGCGCTCGAGCGGCTCGGCGCCCAGTTGCGGCTCGACCCCATCGCCGCCGCCTGGGGCGTGCACCAGATCGTCGCGGAGAACATGGCCGCCGCGGCGCGCGTCTACCTGATCGAGCGCGGCCAAGATCCCCGCCGGTTCGCGATGGTCGCGTTCGGCGGCGCCGGGCCGGCGCATGCATCGCGCGTCGCGCGCATCCTCGGCCTCGGCGAGGTGATCGTCCCGCCGGCGTCGGGGGTCGCGTCCGCCCTCGGGTTCCTCGTCTCGCCGACGAGCTTCGACCTGGTCCACTCCCTGCCGGGGTTGCTGGACACCCTCGACTGGGACGCCGTCGATGCGCTCTACGGCCGCATGGAGGCGGAGGGCCGCGCAATGCTGGCGGACGCCGGCGTCCCCGGGGATCGCGTCACGTCCGCCCGACGCGCCGAGATGCGCCTCGTCGGCCAGTTCCACGATATCGAGGTCGCGGTCCCCGCGGGGCGGCTCACCGGCGACGTCGCGCCGGCCCTCGGCGCCGCGTTCGAGTCGGAGTACCGACGGCTCTATGGCACGTTTCTCGCCGGACGCCAGATCCAAGTCCTGAACTGGCGCGTGCTGGTGACCGGCCCGCGGCCCGAGTTCGCGCTCGCCGCCGGCCGCGTCGATCCGTCCGCGAGCGCGGCGCCGGCGCTGCGCGGGCGTCGGTCGGCCTACTTTCCCGAGACGGAGGGGTTCGTGGAGGTACCGGTGTACGACCGGTACCGACTCGCGCCCGGGTGCGCCGTGCGCGGCCCCGCCATCGTCGAGGAGCACGAGGCGACCACGGTCGTCGGACCCGAAGACACGCTCAGGGTCGACGCGCTGTCCAACCTGCTGATCCAGATCAGCCCGTCCGCGGCGGGGACGCCGCCCCGGGGAGGTGCCCGGTGAGCACGGCCTTCGACCCGATCGCGCTCGAGATCATGTGGAGCCGGCTCGTCAACATCTCCGAGGAGTGCTGGATCACGATCTGGCGCACCGCGTTCAGCACCATCATCGGGGAGGCGCAGGACTTCGGGTGCGAGCTGTTCGACGCGAACGCCGAGTCGATCGCGCACTCACCGCGTTCGATGCCTGCGTTCAATCTGACGCTGCCGCTCGCGGTGCAGCACGTGCTCCGCGCGTTTCCGAAGGAGACGCTCGCGGACGGCGACGTCCTCGTGACCAACGACCCCTGGATGTGCGCGGGCCACCTCTACGACCTCGCGGTCGTGACGCCCGTGTTTCGACGCGGCAGGCTCGTTGGCATCGTGGGCTCGATCGGCCACTGTTCCGACATCGGCGGCACCCGCGACTCCCTGAACGTGCGCGAGGTGTACGACGAGGGGCTCCAGATTCCACCGCTGCGGCTCTACCGCCGCGGCGCGCTGAACGAGGACCTGGTCGCGATGATCCGGGCCAACGTGCGACGCCCGGAGATGGTGCTCGGCGACATCCAGGCGCAGGTGACAAGCAACCAGGTCGGCGCCACCCGCCTCTTGGCGTTCATGGACGAGTACGGCTTGGACTCGCTCACGCGGCTGGCGAGCGAGGTCCAGTCGCGCGCCGAGGGCGCGATGCGCGACGCGATCCGGGCCGTCCCCGAGGGCACGTATCGCAGTGAGGTCGGCTTCGACGGCATCGACGAACCGCTCCGCCTGCCGTGCGCGGTCACCGTGTCCGGCGACGAGATCACGGTGGACTGGACCGGCGCACCGCCGCAGCTGCCGCGCGGCGGGATCAACTGCACGTACCACTACACGGCGGCGCACACGACGTACGCGCTGAAGTCGATCCTGACGCCGGAGATCCGGTCCAACGCTGGGTGCTACCGCCCGTTCCGCGTCATCGCGCCGGAAGGATCGATTCTGAACTGCCGCTATCCGGCGTCCGTCAACGAACGGACCCACACGGGCTGGCATCTCGGCCCGGCGGTGTTCATGGCGCTGGCCCCGGTGCTGCCCGACCGCGTGCAGGCGTTCACGGGGCTGCCGATCGGCATGCGCGCGTACGGCGCCGACCGGGCCGGCCGCGTCTTCAACGACCACTTGTTCCAAGGCGGCGGGCAGGGCGCCAGCGCGCACGGCGACGGCAAGTCCGCGCTGCTCTATCCGACCTCGGCCGCCAACGTGTCCGCCGAGATGTACGAAAGCCGCGCCCCGTTGCTCGTCGAGTGCAAGGAGCTCATCCCGGACTCCGGGGGCCCCGGCCGCTTTCGCGGCGGACTCGGCCAGCGCGTCCGCATGCGCCTCCTCGAGCCGAGCGCGCACCCGGTGCTCGTGGACTTCCGGCCGCACGGCTGGCTCGTCGCGACGCCGGGGCTCCACGGCGGGCTGGCAGGCGCGCTCGCGCGGGCATACCTGCTCGGGCGTGCCGAGGGCGGGGACGACGTCCAAGAGCACGGCGACACGGGCGTCGTCGAAATTCACACGCCGGCGCAGCGGGCCACGATCGAGATCGCGGGCGGGAGCGGCTACGGCGTCCCCACCGCCCGCCCGCTCGACGCGGTCCAGGCCGATCTGGACGAGGGCTACGTCACGCCGACGGGGGCCGCCGCGTACGGGGTCGCGGTGGACGCGTCCGGCCGGGCGCGGCGTGTCGAGGCAACGCGGACCCGCGGGTAACCCGGCTCGGGTCCGCCTCAGCGTTTCTCGGTCGTGTACCGCTCCACCCACTCGACGACGCGGCTGACCACGTCGATCCGGTGGCTCGGGCGGCCGGACCCGCGGAACGCGTGGCTCTGGCCGGGATACCGGATGAGCTCCGTCGGCACTCGCCCGGCGGCCAGCAGGCCGGCGTAGAGCTCCTCGCCCTGACCGATCGGGCACCGATCGTCGGCTTCGCCGTGGACGATCAGCGCCGGCGTGACGACGCGCTGGACATAGTTGATGGGCGACAACCGCCGGTACGTCTCCCGGTGCCCCACGAGATCGCCGCGCAGTTCCCACGGACTGAACCACAATCCGATGTCCGACGTCCCGTGAAACGACTCGAAGTTGACGACGGGCGCACCGACGACCGCCGACTTGAACCGGTCGGTGTGCGTGATCGTCCACGCCGTCATGAATCCACCGTATGAGTAGCCGCTGACGGCGAGCCGGGCGGGGTCCGCGATCCCGGCCGCGACGAGTGCGTCCACTGCGGCGAGCTGCTCCGGGAAGTCGTGCTCGCCCCACCGCCCCCGGATCCCGTGCGCGAACGCCTTATCGTAGGAGCCCGAGCCGGTTGGGTTCAGCTCAAGCACCGCCCAGCCGTGCATGGCCAGCACGAACACGTGGAGCGACCCGACCGGAAACGCGTTGCCGTGATAGCTGTGCGGACCGCCGTGGATCTCAACGAGGAGCGGCGCCGGACCGCGGCCGCCGGCGGGGTGAATGACCCATCCGTCCAGTTCCCCACCGTGGGGACTCGCAAACGCCCGGCGCTCCACACGGGGAAGCGCCACCTCCGACCGCCATTCCGCGTTGGCACGCGTCAACCGGCGTTCCTCGGAGCCGTCCTCCCGGCACGCGTACGCGTCTTGCGGCACGTGCCACTCCGTGGCGCAGAACGCGATCCGGCCCGCCGCCGAGGAAAACCCCTGCACCTGGCGTTCCCCGCCGACGATCACCCGCACCGCGCCGTCCGCGACCGACACCCGCGTCACGTGCACGTTCCCGGCGTCGGCGATCGGCACCGCCACGGCGCGGCCGTCCGGCGACCACATCGGAGGCGTCGTCGCCTCGGGTGGCCGCGCCAGTGCCACCGCGCGGTGATGGGTCGCGGTGAGCGCGCGGGCAGGCCCGCCCGCCGCCGGCGCCACCCAGACGCGCACCATGGCGTCGCCCAGTCCGGGGTCTTGCTCGTCGTGGCCGTAGAAGGCGATCAGCCGGCCGTCGGGGGACCAGGACGGCGCGACCACCCGGCCCACGGCGTCCGAGAGGTGCCGGGCGTTGTGGCCGTCGGCGTCCATCACCCACAGGTCGAACAGGCTGTAATCGGTCGTCCCGGTGCGCGCGCGGGCGAACGCGAGGTGACGGCAGTCCGGCGACCAGGCGGGCGTGAGATGCTCCGCGTCCACGATCGTGCGCTGCGAGACGTTGCCACCGTCGAGAGCCGCCACAAAGATGTGGGACACGCTGTCGAACGTATACCCCGCTCCATCCGTCTTGTACTGTGCGCGGGTCACGACGCGCGGCCGTTGCGCCCACCGGTCCCGGGCCTCGCGATCGGCGGGCGGAGCTTCCCTGGCCACCCGCGCGCAGAACGCGAGCCGCGAGCCGTCGGGCGCCCAGACCGCCGCGCCGGCGCCGCCGGGCAGCGAGGTCAGCCGGGAGGGCTCGCCGCCGGCGACGGGAAGCAGGTAGAGTTGGGCCGGACGCCCGTCGCGATCGGATAGGAAGGCGAGCCAGCGTCCGTCGGGCGACCAGCGCGGCGTCGAGTCCCGGCCGGAGCTCCGCGTGAGCCGAACGTGACCGCCGCCGCCGATCGGCACCATCCAGATCGCGGAACGGTACTCGTCCCGCTCAAGATCCGTCTCGGTGCGCGTGTACGCAACGAGGCGACCGTCCGGCGAGAGCTGCGCGTCGGACATCGTCACGATCTTCCCAATGTCGTCGGGCGCGATAGGGCGCGGCGAATCAGGCACGGATCTTCCTCCCCCTCGGATGTTCGGTGCGGGCGCAGCTCTCCTTTCATGACGGCCACACCGCGGTCCTGCGTGGGGGCGAGACGCGTCCACGACCGGCACGGCCGCCGCGCAGGGGCCGTGCCGGCCCGCGACATCGGGCGGCCAGCCCTCCCGAATCGGGTGCGGACCCGATCCACCAATGACGGCCGAGCGGGCATCATAGGGGTCAAACAACGAGCCGGGGGTGGATCCGATGGCCGTCGCAAGATCGTCTCACACGCAGCACACAGAGTGCCTGCCCGTCTTTCAGGACACCACCTGCCGGGTGTGCGGCCAAGACGACGCGGTCGGAGTGCGACA